>JAPOSJ010000068.1 GCA_026709745.1 Candidatus Dadabacteria bacterium
CCATAGGTTGCAGCCGAAGGGGAAAGAAGAAAACCTGATGCCCCTAGGAGTCCCCCGAAAAACATTAGATACCTGGCGTCATGAGTATCTATGAGTTTCCCTGCGAACACGAACGAAAAGGCCATGCATACGCACCTCAAAGAAAAAAATGATGACCCAACCGCGGTGGAAAGATTGAAGGCTTCGTTAAGATAAGGAAGGAATATTCCGAATGAGTAAAGAACCATCCCGTCAAGAATTATGAGCAGGTGACCCGCTAGTACTATTATCCATCCATAAAAAAACTTGTTTCTAAACATAGGTTTTCGGGTGGAAACGGGACTTTACCACTGCGGGTGAATCAGAGAAGTTTACGAAAATCACCGTGTCCCTCAAGGTCGGCGAGCTTTTTAAGTGGAAAAGACTTTTCCTCTCCGGTTTTCATATTTCGAAGTGAAAAAAGATCTTTTCTGAGCTCATCTTCTCCTATTATCACGGAGTATGTGGCTCCTGTCCTGTTCGCTTTTCTCATCTGGCTTTTAAGACTCTTGTTTTCGTATTCAGTTTCGACCCTCAGGCCTTTTTTTCTGAGGCCGTCGGCTATCTTCACCGCCACCCCTCTGGCATTCTCCCCGATATGGATAACACATACAATCTGTTTCTTCCCGGGGGAGTTTCTCCGCGTCCCGGTTTTCTCAAGCAAAAGCATTATTCTTTCAACTCCCATCGCGAAGCCTACCGCTGGTGTTTGTGGTCCTCCCATTCTCTCCACCAGAAGATCATATCTTCCCCCTGCGGCTACGGCATTCTGTGAGCCGAGCTTGTCTGTAGTCACCTCAAAGACAGTGTCTGTGTAGTAGTCAAGTCCTCTTACTATCCTATGGTTAAGCCTGTAGGGTATGGATTTTTCACGGAGAGAGAAGAGCAATGCGTCCAGATGCTCCCTGCTTTGCTCCGAGAGATGGTCATGGATCGAGAATGGGATATCAGATGTTACCTCGCGGCATGCTCCAGTTTTGCAGTCAAGTATACGAAGGGGATTTGTGGAGAGCCTGTTTTGGCAGTTCTCGCAAAGGGAGTCCTTCTTCGGGGAGAGAAACTCTATAAGGGATTCTTTGTACCGCTCGCGCTCGAGAGGTTTTCCTATGGAGTTAAGTTCAAGCTTCACGTGGTCAGAGAGCCCGAGTTCTGTGATTGCTAGCCAGAGCATTGCGATTATATCCGAATCGGCAAGAGGGTCTCTGGAACCAAAAAGCTCGGCCCCTATCTGGTTAAAGCTTCTCTGTCTTCCTTCTTGGGGTTTTTCGTACCTGAACATCTCCCCTGAGTAGTAAAGTTTAGTCACAGGTGATTTTCTATAAAGGGAATTTTCAATAAAGGCTCTTACAACTCCCGCTGTCCCCTCGGGTCGCATTGAGACCCATTCTCCGCCCTTGGTCTCAAAGGTGTACATCTCTTTTTGAACTATATCTGTAGTATCTCCAAGGCCTGTTGAGTAGACTCCCGATAACTCCAGAATCGGAATGGTTATCTCAGAGAAACCGAAGCGTTTGAACACGTCTGTAATGCTGCTCTCGACAAGGCGCAGTTTCTCCGTTTCGGGGTAGCATATGTCCTTGAATCCGTGAAGACGGGCAATTTTCATAATTACATTTCCCTAGAAGGGTTCTTTGTCCGTTCCGAGAAATTTAGCGATACGGGTGATGTATCTTATGGCGAAAATTGTTTAAAAACCGCGCCACCTGGGACTAAACTGGTCAGGTGAGGTTGGACGGTCTGCGTCAATTTGTGCCTGTGGAAACGGATTTACCGTCAAAATCGACGTATTCCACGCTAGACTTTCCTTCTCTATCATAAGTGTACACAGCGTAGAATCCGCTTTTTATATCTCCATAATTGTTAAAGGCTATTGGACCGGACAGTCCTTGATAATTAATATCGTCATTTGTTTCAGTTCCATCCGTAAGAGCGGCCGCACATGTGGCGTAGGTGTAACATTCAGTGCCTGATTCTGATACTTTTTCTATCTCCTGAACATAATTGGCCGGTTCGGTGCTTCCGGCAGCCAAGGCCGCAAGGTGCAGTATAACAGTCGCATCATAGGCGTGGGCGGCGAAAGAACTTACGCTTTCAGCGTCATCACTGAATCGTTCCTTGAACTCAGCAAGTCTTTTTTCGGGAAGCGGGCTTGAAGTGATGTTTGTAAATCCACCCATAGCACCCTCTTTTTCCTTGTCTCCAAGTGGAAAAAAGCCATCATTCAGCAAAAATCCGTCACCAACATAGTATTTGGTTTCGTCGGGAATTGTATCGGAGGCCAGAAGCCCTTTGATAATTTTTTTTCCTTCCGAGAAAACAAGGGCAACTATGGAATCTGTGTTTTCAATTTCGTCTAACATCTCAACCATCTCAACCACTTTTTCAGCACCCGGGAACTCATCTTCCTTGGGAGAGTATTTAACTTCCTTAACAGTTTTTCCTGCGCTTTCTAGATTTTCTTTTACAGGAATGAAAAGACCCTGTCCCCAGGCATCATCCCTATACACTACTACCACATTGCTTCCCGTAATCTCTCCTGCCAGTATCGGTGCCTGAAACAGGTCAGATGGTGCCAACCTGAAGAAATAATTCTGTTCTCTCCCATCCACGAGAGCTTTGTTTCTTTTGGTAATTTCGGGGGACGTAGCTGAGGGAGAAATTGTCACTATTTTATTTTTGCTGATAAAGTCAAACACATTGATAGCATCCGAGGAGAATGAAGGTCCCACCACGGCGTGGACTCCTATTTCATGAAGCCGCATCGCGCTTGCTTCAGCTTCTTCCTCTCCAGCGCGAAAATCTTCACTTATGATTTCTATGTCTTCCCCTGCATTTTTGATGTCTTCTTTTGCAAGCTCAACAGCTTCCCTTAGATGTCTGTTGAAACTTTCACTCTCTGCCAGAAGGGTTCCCAAACAGAAAACTTCCCCGCAGTCTACTCCGTCGTCGTCTCCACTCCAGAGATCATCCCAACTACAGCCTGAGAAAAACAGTCCAGATAAAATTAACAGAACAATATGCCCAAAAACATTAACTTTTTTCATGTTTTTCATAGGTTTAAACTCGTTAAGTATGCCTTTCTTGTACACTTGCAGGATGGTCTTAATGCCTATCGACCGCACTTATAGCATGCTTATGCAATATTTCCCTCCAGAATAATATCACAGATTCAGATGTTTTGCAATCAACAGGACAACTGCGGAGCAGTATCAGTCGTCATGATCTCACACTGTGGAAAAAGCTGTTGAGTCAGAGTCTGCATGAGGAGAGAATATGGATAAAAATAGTTGCAAAGCCGGGAAAAGCATGCTATTTGCTTTTGAGACTTTCTTCAAACTCATCTATCGGTATGGCGGCCAGGGTTTCTATGTGGATTGTTCCCCTTGAACCTAGTTCTATTACGATCTTCATTATAGTTTCATTGTCAGGTGCATCAACTATGTTCACAAAGTCGTAAGGGCCGAGCACTGCGTACTGGGCTTTAACCTTGGCCCCCATTTCCTCAAGTTCTCTGTTAACCTCGTTTATCCGGTCGGGCCTCATCTTTATGGTTCTTCTGCCCTCGTCGGTGAGATTGCTAAGCATGATGTATTTGCCCATTTCTATCCGCGATATGAACTCTATCAGTCAAGTGTTTTTTTAAGCACCTTCTCTATCTCGCTTTTCGGGACGGCGCCGACTATTTGCTCGGCAACCTCTCCGTTTTTAAACACTATCAGCGTGGGGATGCTTCTTATCCGGAATTTCATAGTTGTCTCGGGGTTCTCATCCACATTAACTTTTCCCACCTTCACACTACCTTGGTAGTCGTTGGAGATTTCCTCTATGACGGGGGAAAGAGCCTTGCAGGGTCCGCACCATGGGGCCCAGAAGTCGACCAGAACAGGGACTTCACTTTCCATTACTTCCTTTTCAAACGCGGAATCGACTACTTCAACTATGTTTGAGGATGCCATTTTAATCTCCTTTTAAAATTTATGCACTATGTATGCTAATGCTAATTTTGGAATAATACAAGAAGAAGACTTGAAGATGTTTTTCTGTATTCATGTATAGTTCTTTGGGTTTGAGAATAAGCTTTAGCATTCCGCGTTCTAAATTCCATGCAGGCGGATTTTTACGGTTACTGCAGACGGGATGTTACGGCAATGGAGATTAACGTTGTGCTTGTACGAATAAAAGTCCTGCTGTTATTTTTGTCGGTCTGTTTTTCCCCTGTGTTATTACTTGCTCAGCCCCCCGATGCTCCGGTGGTGGTATCCTCAGTTATTGAGAGGGAGGTAAAAAAACCGCTTAAGCTTATCGGCACTGCACTTCCCTCGAGAAAATCCGTCATATCAAGCGAGGTTGAGGGAGTCGTCGAGAAAATAAACGTTGAAGAAGGCAGGTACGTAAAAAAGGGCGAGAAGCTAGCTGAAATAAGAAGTGACAAGATCCGCCTTACCCTTGAGCGGCTTAAAAACGATAGAAAGGATGCTCTTGCAAAGGCCGAGCTTTCGGAAAAAAATCTTGGGAGGATGAAAGAGCTTTACGACAAGGGGATTATTTCCGACGGAGATTTCGACAGGGCGAGAACCCAGAGGGACTCTGACCGGGCCGGGCTGCTGAGCCTCGACAGCCGTATCAAGATTGCCGAATACGACCTTGCCGCGTCGAAAATCACCGCTCCCTTTAATGGCTACGTAACGAGATACCATACCGAAGCGGGGCAGTGGACAGATATCGGTGGTGAGGTTGCTTCCTTTGTTGATATAGACACTATAGAGGTAATGGCAGGGGTTCCCGAGAGGTATATAGGAGACGTAAGGGAGGGTATGGAAGTCAAAGTTATACTGGTCTCACATAACAGGCTTACAGTTCCCGGAAAAATTTCTTCAGTCATTCCGGATGCGGACCCAAGAGCTCTCTCTTTTCCGATAAGGGTGGTGCTTGATAATCCCGACCATACGATAAAATCTTCGGCTTCCGCCATAATCATGATAAGAGTCGGCGAGAGTGAGAAAATAAAACTTGTCCCGAAGGATTCCATAATAAGCTCTCCAGCAGGACCCTCGGTCTTTGCTGTTAGGGAGGGGCTCGCACATCCCATCGCAGTGAAGGAAAAGGGCTGGTATGAAGGGTTTACTCACATCGAGGGGGAGATAGGCATCGGCGAGAGCGTGGTCGTAAGAGGTAACGAGAGGCTCATGCCCATGCAGAAAGTCAGAATTGCCGACACCATAGAGCAATGAATCTTATCGAGACCTCTATAAAAAGTCCCGTAACCGTAGCCGTCGGCGTCATATTTATCGTTATTTTCGGGGTTATATCATTTCTGAGAATCCCCGTTCAGCTTACTCCTGATGTCGAGACACTCAGGGTCACCGTAAGCACTTTCTGGAGAGGTGCAAGCCCCTTCGAGATAGAAAGTGAGGTGGTAAACGAGCAGGAGGACGAGCTTCGGGGGATAACCGGTTTGAAGAAGCTTGACAGCGAGAGTTCCGAGAATTCATCCCAGGTGATACTCGAGTTTGAGACCGGTGCCGATATCGATTCCAAGGTGGTCAAGGTATCAAACAGGCTTGATCAGGTGAGGGAATATCCTGATGAGGTCGAACGGCCCGTAATAACCACCGTTGACCCTAGAGCAAACGCCATGGCATGGTTTATTCTAAAGCCCGTCGCAGGCAGCACCGAGGATATAAATCTGTATTACGACTTCGCCGATGAGGTGATCAGGACCAGACTTGAGAGGGTTCCGGGAGTAGGGGCTTCAAACGTGTTCGGAGGAAGGGAGCGCCGTATAGAAATTCTTTTCGACCCCGCTGCACTTGCCCAGAGAAATATCACTATAGCGCAACTTGCCGCTTCTGTTGACAGGGAAAATGATAATTTCAGTGCCGGCTCTTTTAACGAGGGTAAAAGACAGTATCTGGTCCGGACAGTAGGAGAGTACAGAACCGAGCGGGATATAGGGAACATAGTAATCACCACTGCACAAAGCGGTCTTCCCGTTTACCTGAGAGATATAGCTACCGTCCGCATTGGATACGAGGACCCGGGTTACACTGTAAGGCAGAACGCAGAGCCTGCAATCGCGATTAACGTACTTCGCGAAAGCGGTGCGAACTCAATAGAGGTAAAGGACGCAGTATTTGCGGCCGTCGAGGAGCTAAACGCAGGTGTTCTGAATGATAACGGGCTTCGCCTCCGCAATGTTTATGAAGAGACAGGCTACATAAAAAACGCGATAAATCTTGTAAGGAGCAATCTTATTATAGGCGGTCTGCTTGCCATAACCGTTCTTCTTCTTTTCCTGCGAAGTGCTAGCAGCACCATGATTGTCGCAATCGCCATACCATCAAGTGTTATAGGGACGTTCATAGTTTTCGAGGCGCTTGGACGCACCATAAACGTAGTGAGTCTTGCGGGAATGAGTTTTGCAGTCGGCATGGTTATAGATAACTCAATCGTGGTTATTGAAAACATCTACCGCCACATGCAGATGGGGAAATCAAAGGTCAAGTCGGCTTATGACGGTACGACCGAGGTCTGGGGGGCGGTGCTTGCAAGCACCCTCACCACAGCAGCCGTGTTCATTCCGATCATATTCATTGAGGAACAGACAGGACAGCTTTTTCGTGACATAGCCATAGCGATCAGCGTCTCAGTAATACTGAGCCTTCTTGTCTCCATAACGGTTATACCTTCTGCGTCTTCAAAGTATCTCTCCACAAAAGGTGTGGAATCTCTTGAACGCCTCAGCATACTGTCTCGTTTGTCCGGCTTCGCAGGAAGAGTTTCCGGATTTATAAACGGCTTTACTGAACAGATAATGACAAGCGTTAAGAAAAGAGTGGTTCTTGTGGCTTCTTTCACCTTGTTGTCCATAGTGCTTATAATCGCCGTCTTTCCCAAGACTGAGTACCTTCCCACGGGAAACAGAAACCTGCTTTTCGGGATACTTATCCCGCCCCCGGGGTACAATGTCGACGAATATACATCTATTGGAAAGCAGATTGAGGCTGATCTTGAGCCCTATATAAAAGGGGAAACCGCGACGGAGAGGGGCTTGCCTCGCATAAAGAATTTTTTCTACGTAGCGAGAGGAAAACAGATTTTCATGGGTGCGGTCGCCGAGAACAGCAAGGAAGTCAAAGAGCTTTTTCCAGTTCTTCAGGGTGCGGTATCCAGAATTCCGGGAACATTCGGCGTAATAATTCAGCCGAGCATCTTTAACAGCAACATAGGCGAGGGCAGGTCGATAGACGTTCACGTTACGGGAGATGATCTCGATGAGATACTGAGGACCGCAAGGAGCGTGTTTTTCATGGCGATGGAGAGTATTCCCGGTGCGCAGATAAGACCGATTCCGAGCCTTGATCTCGGAAGTCCGGAACTCAGGATTGTCACAGACCGGGACAAGGCTTCTCAGGTAGGTATCACCAACAGCGAGCTTGGGTTTACAGTGAGGTCCCTGATAGACGGTGTCTCTGCAAGTGAATTTAACCTCGAGGGGCAGGAGGTCGACATAGTCCTGCGGGCGGAGCAGGATTTCTCAGAGAGAACCCAGGATATAGAGAACATAATGATCACTTCTCCCAGTGGAAAAGTGGTTACCGTGGGAGCCGTGGCTGATATCAGTCTTGAAAACGGTCCGGAGCAGATAAATCACTATGAAAGACAAAGAGTGGTAACGATACAGATAACTCCCCCCGAGGAAGTTACACTTGAGGAAGCGATAACGGTCATTAACGACAGAGTAATTTCAGTGCTTCGTGAAAGCGGTCAGGCGGGGGATAGAACAGGTTTTGTTCTTGCCGGGACCGCTGACAAACTGGCGACGGCAAAAGACGCGCTTCAGTGGAATTTTCTTCTTGCTATAGTTATATCGTTTCTGTTAATGGCGGCTCTTTTCGGGAGTTTTGTTCATCCTCTGGTTATCCTGGTCACAGTCCCCTTTGCATCCCTCGGAGGATTTCTCGGGCTTTTCACACTTAACCTGTTTACATACCAACCGCTTGATATACTCACCATGCTGGGTTTTGTAATTCTTATAGGAATAGTCATCAACAACGCCATACTGATAGTTCACCAGGCGCTTAACAACATCCGTGCGGGCATGGAGCAGCAGATAGCCATACGCGAATCGGTAAGGGTTAGGATAAGACCGATTTTCATGAGCACCCTCACAAGCGTGTTCGGCATGCTTCCCCTTGTGCTTTCTCCCGGGGAAGGCTCTGAGCTCTATAAGGGGCTTGGAAGCGTTGTGGTCGGCGGGCTTGTCCTCTCAACGGCTTTCACACTGTTTCTTATTCCTTCAGTTTTCAGCCTGATGCTTGAGTTTCGGAAAAAGCCCTCCGTCTTATGAAACCGGCTTTGTTTATGGCATAATAAACTTCCTGACTTTGAACTGGCAACTATTTTGGAGGAAATCTTAAATGGCTAAGACGAAATACAGAGTGGAATCTGATTCCATGGGAAAGATGAGAGTCCCCTCAGATGCATACTATGGGGCGCAGACCGCAAGGGCTATTGAGAATTTTCCCATAAGCGGACGCACTCTTCCGAGGGAATTCATAAGGGCGATGGGTCTTGTGAAGCTTGCGGCCGCGCAGACAAACGCAGAACTAGGATATCTGAAAAAGGGTACGGCGCAGGCCATAGCTAGAGCCGCTCAGGAGGTCGTCGACGGAAAGCTTGACGATCATTTCGTTGTGGATGTTTTTCAGACGGGTTCGGGCACCTCAACCAATATGAATACAAATGAGGTGATAGCCAACAGGGCGACCGAGATCCTAAAAGGAAAGACCCGGGTGCATCCGAACGACCATGTGAACATGGGTCAGTCAAGTAACGATGTGATCCCCACGGCCATGCATGTCTCCTCTCTTGAGTCGATAGAAAAGGATCTTATACCGTCTCTTGAATATCTCCGTAATTCGCTTTTGCAAAAGGCAAAGCAGTTTGACCACATAGTTAAAATAGGGCGAACCCACCTTATGGACGCTACCCCTATAAGGCTCGGCCAGGAGTTCAGCGGGTACGCCAGCATGGTTGATCACGGAATCTCAAGGTTAAAGGGGATAAGAAACGACCTCTCGGAACTTGCCATAGGGGGAACTGCGGTTGGCACTGGTATAAACACCCATAAAAGTTTCGGAAGGAAGGTTGCGGCGAGGATAAGCGACGCTACTGGCGTCAAATTCAGGGAGGCTCGAAATCACTTTGAGGCCCAGGCGGCAAAGGATGCGGTTGTTCAGACAAGTGGAACGCTAAGGACAGTTGCCGTAAGTCTTATGAAGATAGCAAATGACATAAGGTGGCTTGGAAGCGGTCCGCGCTGCGGTTTCGGGGAGATTCTTCTGCCCGCGATACAGCCGGGTTCGTCTATTATGCCCGGGAAAGTTAATCCCGTGATAGGAGAATCGGTTACACAGGTGGCGGCCCAGGTGATAGGAAATGATGCTGCGATAACGATCGGAGGACAGTCGGGAAATTTCGAGCTTAACGTGATGATGCCCATGATGGCGGACAATCTTCTTCAGTCAATAAGGCTTCTCTCCAGGGTCTGCACCGTATTTGTCGACAAGTGCATCTCTGCAATAGATGCGGATGAGGAGCGCTGCGGGGAAATCATCGAGCAGAGCCTCGCCATGTGTACAAGCCTCGCGCCAATCATAGGTTATGACGATGCAGCAGCGATTGCGAAGGAAGCCTATGCTTCGGGGAGAACAGTGAGGGAAGTCGCCAAGGATAAGGGAGTGCTTTCCGATCAAGACCTTGACAAGGTACTTGACCCAAGGTCAATGACGAAACCGGTTTCGTAATGGCCTGAATAAAGGATTTTCTGCGGACCTGCAAAATGAGAAAGATCCTTTTAGTTTCTCTGCTTCTTTTGATTGTTCCCATTTCTGCTTATGGGAAGGAAAAAGTCTACAAGACCTATACTGATATAGGTGAGCTTGACCCGCCGACTGTAACCATCTCGCAGGTTCTTTCCTCACGTGAAGAATTTCACAGAAAGATATTCATCCTTGAAGGGCAGGTAGATAAGCTGCAGTTCAGGAGAATGGCGAACGGCAGGAAGTTCACCCTGTTTCGGTTCTTTGAAGATGATCCGGAGAGAAGGATAAATGTTTACGCGAGAGGGTTCCTTGAAAGCCTCGAGAACGGGAGCAGAGTAAGAATCTGGGGCCGATACAGCAAGCATAAGAGGTATTTTATCTCCAAGCGCAAGAACATCATGAAGGCCAAAAAGATCCATATTCTTCAAAAAATGCCTTGAGCCAGAAACCTGAAAGCCTAGACGGAACCGATGGGCGTTCCGAGTCAGTGAAAGCTCTTGATAATGCTATTGCCAAGTGGCGAGTTGAGGCAAGCAGCCCTCTTTTAAAAAGGGAATACGACAAGGGCAAGGCTTTTGAGCGGCTCTGCAGGATATTCCTTACTTACGACCCGGTTCAGTCAATGCAGTATGAACCTCCGGTTCCTTGGGAGCAATGGGCAGAGCGTCATAATCTGCCCAAAATAGATACCGGTATTGATCTGGTCGCTAAGCTTCGAAATGAAGATGGCTGGTGCGCCATTCAATGCAAATTCTATGCGAAAAAAAGAACTATTTCCAAGGCCGAGATCGACTCATTTCTTTCTGCATCAGGTCAATACATTTCAGCAGACGTCTCATCATAGATACCACAGGACGCGGGTGGAGCAGAAACGCGGAAGATGTGCTCCGAAGACAGGCTGTACCTGTAAGCAGAATAGCTCTTTCTGACTTGCGCGGAAGCAGTATCAGATGGGAAGATTACTTTTCTTCTGAAAAAATCCGATTTGTACCGAAAAAGACTCTTATGTCCCACCAGGAGAAGGCTTTGGAAAAAGCAACCTCGGGGCTTTCAGAGCCCCAAAGCC
>JAPOSJ010000145.1 GCA_026709745.1 Candidatus Dadabacteria bacterium
TAGAACCGGGCCAATGGAAAGAGCAATGGGAAACGCACCTCGCACAGGCGACAAGGTGATCACTGTAAACGGCGGAAAGTTCGGAGAGAGATGGGGAAAAATCGCGAGGGCTTATGGACTAAAAGTGGACGAAATAGAGGTTACTTGGGGCGAGGCGGTCTCCCCCACAATCATAGAGGAGAAACTCGACAGTGATCCCTCGATAAGGGCAGTGCTCATGCAGGCAAGTGAAACCTCAACAGGTGTCAAGCATCCAACCGACCAGGTTGCTGCGATAACATCAAAAAGGGACGATGTGCTGCTCATAGTTGACGGCATAACGGCAGTCGGTGTGTTTTCCCTGCCGTTTGACGAACTGGGGATAGATGTTCTAGTGGGGGGTTCACAGAAAGCTTTCATGCTCCCTCCAGGACTTTCATTCGCGACGATGAGCGAGAAGGCTTGGGAATTTAACAAGACTTCGGATCTCCCGAAATTCTATCTCAACTTTGCTGACTACCAGAAAAGTGCTCTGAAAAATACAACTCCCTGGACTCCGGCCGTCACCCTGATAATCGGCCTCGGTAAGGTTATAGAGGGATTTATGGAAGAAGGCATGGAAAACATCTACAGAAAACGTGAGATGATCTCTCTTGCAACCCGCGAGGCACTCGGGGCGATCAACATAGATCTTTTCACCACCGATGCGGCAAGTCCGGCTCTTACAGTGGGGGTAGCTCCCGAAGAGATAGGGGCAGGAAAAATTATCTCTGAGCTTCAGGCGAAATTCAGTATGACCGTCGCAGGTGGACAGGACCACGCCAAGGGAAAAATTTTCAGAGTATCCCACATAGGGGATGTCGACCGAAACGACATGGTAGCGTTTGTCTCAGCTCTTGAATCCATTCTTGGATCCTTAGGACACGACTTCACAAGCGGAGCTGGTGTTGCCAAAATATCGGAACTGCTGCCTACCGCTTAATCGTTATTATTACACTATACACAAAGCCGTATACGAATGTTCTGTCTGGGTAGTCCCTGCAAAAAAACAGAAATCAGGAGAAGTGTTTTGAGACAAGCGGGTCATTGTCTATTTCCGAGATCAGGTAGCCGATCCCGTAATAGTCGCCCGAGCTGTGGTAGAGTCTTACACCTTGTGGAGTAGTAAGGTAGTTTCCTGTTTTCACGGTCTGCTCAGGAAAACCAACTTCATATACAGCGTACCCGATCGTCCCGCTTCCTATGTTGACATTTTTCCGCTCTTCCCTGAGCTTTCTCACGCTTTTCGCGATCTCCCACGCCTTGGGATAGATGTGTCCTTTAACAAGAAATTTCATGACATCAAGAAAAAATTAAGAAGCCTCCATCTCAACTCTATCTATCAAACCGATGCACATCATTATTTTGTCTATGCCGGGATCCCTTTTGTGAACAAAGGTTTCTGAGAATTCTTCGCCGCAGTCCCCGCATACGCCCCCCTCTTCAGATTCCTTTTCGCAATCCCCGCAGTAATATGTCTTCAGGTTATACCAATGTAAAGAGGAATAAAGAAGTTCCCTGAACCCGCTTTTACTGAGACAGTCCCCCCACTCGGAGATCGCCTCGACCAGGTTGCGGCGATAGTAATCCGGTATATCTGCAAGGGAACCCGAGTATATCTCCTCTTCTCCCACGTATATTCTGAACAGTTCCGGCATTTAAGTTGAATCAGACAGTAGACAGTTTTGAGATCAGCAGGTGATCCACAAGAACCAGGTTGACCATGGCCTCCGCTATCGGAACAGCTCTCGGGCAAAGACACGGGTCATGTCTTCCCTTCACCTTAAGTTCTATTTTTTCTCCTTTTTTATCCACCGTATCCTGCACCTGAGATATTGAAGAAGTGGGCTTTACAGCGATTCTCACGACCAGATCCGCCCCACTAGTTATTCCACCCAGAAGACCACCCGAGTTATTCGTCCTGAATCCAAGGGATCCGTCTTTCTTTTTATACATAAGATCATTTACCTGCGAGCCCTTTTTCTCGACAACCCCGAAGCCCATTCCCATCTCAAACCCCCTTATGCCTCCTATGCTCATAAGCGCCCGCGCAAGCTCCGCGTCAATCTTGCTGAACACAGGCTCACCAAGACCTGTGGGAAGCCCACGGGAAACCACTTCGACCGTTCCCCCGATGGAATCACCTTGCTTTCTTACAGACTCTATAAGATCGATCATTCTGTCTGCGGCCTGCGGATCGGGACAGCGGACGGGATTTTCCTCAATCCGGTCAAAATCAATGTCCTCTGCAACTATATCTCCCACCTGCTTTACGTATCCAGTTGTGGTCACTCCGTGGGAGTTAAGGATTTTTTTCGCTATCGAGGCGGCGGCTACCCTGCCGACTGTCTCCCGTGCCGAGGAACGACCTCCCCCACGGTGATCCCTGCGCCCGTATTTCTCGTCGTAGGTAAAGTCGGCGTGGCCTGGGCGGTAGACATCCTTTATGTCCTCGTAGGATTTCGATATGGCATCCGTGTTTCTCACCATCATGGATATGGGAGTTCCGAGGGTCTTACCCTCAAAAACACCTGATAGGATTTCGATTCTGTCAGCTTCCTTTCTCTGGGTTGTGATTCTGCTCTGGCCGGGACGTCTTCTGTCAAGCTCATACTGTATGTCTTGTGCAGATACCTCAAGTCCCGCGGGGCAGCCGTCAACTACGACTCCCAAAGCGGGACCATGGGACTCCCCCCAAGTGGTAATTCTGAAGAATCTTCCGAAACTGTTTCCCGCCACTTTACTCTCTTTTTCAGCTCAGATAGCCGTTTTCCCTAAACCACTCAACGGTTTTGCGTAGAGTCTGCTCAATCGGTGTCACCGTGAATCCGAGTTCGTTTACGGCCTTTGAATTGTCAGCATGCCAGTTATACCTTGAAAGCTTTATGGAATCGATGTCAAGTGTGGAATAATTGGGAAACCCAAGTCCCAGCACTCTCTCAAGCAGAAACGCCGTCGAGTAAGCGAATATATAGGGAATCTTGATTCTGGGAGCCGAGATGCCTGTTATCTCTTCAAGAAGAGCGAAATAGCTTTGTACGTTGACGTTTTCATTCGCAAGTATGTAGCGCTCCCCGGGCTTTCCCTTTTCCTCTGCGAGCAGATGTCCGTTCGCAACATCCTCAACATCAACAAGGTTAAAGGTGCCGTCCATGTAGCCCGGAAACCTTTTCTTGCAGAACCACATAACCGATCCAGAGCTTGATAGATATATGTCTCCGGTACCCAGAACAACTGAAGGATTTGTTATAACCACCGGAAGCCCCTTTTCGCTGAAGTTTACAGCCTCTCTTTCCGCCAGATACTTGCAGTTCATATAGCCTATCCCCTCGGAGTAAAGATCGTACTGCGTGGATTCGGTCACGGACGAACCGTCACGTTCAACGCCAATTGCGGCCACGCTGCTTGTAAAAACAACTTTTGATACACCCACGTCCATAGCGGCAGAAAGAACATTCGCCGCACCGCGCACATTTATATCCAGCATTTTCTGGCGATCCGATTTCTTAAACGATACAAACCCCGCGGTGTGGAAAAGCTTGTCGCATCCGGAAAAAGCAGCCTTCAGAGAAGCCGGATCTCCGACATCCCCATAGACCTTTTCAACATCAAGAGAGTCTATGTTTCTGGTGTTACTGGTCTTCCTGACAAGAACCTTGACCCGGTCACCCCTCTCAACCAGCTTTCTGGTTATGTGAGAACCTATAAATCCAGTCGCTCCCGTAACTACTGTCGCCATCTGCTGTCTTCCTCCGGGAAAATTGTCTGAAGAAAAATTCTTTCATTGAGAGTATATCAATTTCGTCTGAAAATGTACAAAAAAGAATGTAGAGTCCACAGACGCTCCACACCCGTAACCTCCCATAAAAGCATCATTGAGTGTATTTACTATATTCGAAAAAATAGGAGGTTAAAAAGTCCTTATTGTCTATAGTATTATCATTGAATCTCCATAACTCAGGAACCTGTAATTGTGCGATTTCGCCTCCTCATAAGCACCAAGAGCCAGATCTTTTCCACCGCAGAACGCGGAAACAAGCATGAGAAGGGTTGAACGGGGCATATGAAAATTGGTTATAAGGACATCAACGAACCTAAATTCGTAAGGAGGTTTTATAAAAAGGTCGGTTCTCCCAGAAAAAGGTCTCATCTCCCCGCTTTTCATTCCCGCAGACTCAAGTGACCTGACTACAGTAGTTCCGACCGAAACCACTCTTCTTTTCTGCGTCTTAGCTTCGTTTACCGCATCCGCAGTCTCCTCAGAAACCAGGACGCGCTCTGAGTGCATAGCGTGGTTATCGATAAGTTCCTCCTTTACAGGCCTGAAAGTTCCTTCTCCCACATGCAGAGTGACATATTTCATAATAACGCCCTTTTGACGAAGATCCGAGAGAAGTTCTGAGTCAAAGTGAAGACCGGCAGTTGGAGCTGCGACAGCCCCCTCCTCGGTTGCATAAACGGTCTGATATGTTGCGTTATCGGACGGTTCGGGCTCTCTTTGTATGTAAGGAGGAAGAGGCATTTGTCCCGCGCTGCTGATAATCCGTTCAACGGATTCGCTGAATCTCATCGTCCAGGTTCTATCCGGTTCCCTCTCAAGAATGCCCGACACTCCTTCCTCAAGCCTAACACGAAGGCCTTCTCGTGGATTTTTAAAAAGCACTCTCCATCGGGCTTCATCCTTTTTCTCAGTAATAAGGAACTCTACATGACCCCTTTTCTCAACGTGCCCGGAGAGTCTCGCCGGAATGACCCTGGTGTTGTTAAGAACCATAAGATCACCCGGGAGGAGCAGTTCGCCGAGATCGGAGAATTTTAAGTGGGAAAAAGCGCCGGTTTTCCGATCAACCACAAGAAGCCGGGAGGAACTGCGCCTGGAGAGAGGGTGCTGGGCAATCAGCCTCTGGGGAAGATGGTAGTCGAATTTATCCGTTCTCATCCGGGAAAGAGTCTATTTCCCCTCGAGAAGCTTTTTTACGGAAAGTCTGAGTGAGTTGAGCTTTATGAACCCGGTAGCGTCTGACTGATCGTAAACCGAATCCTCCTCGAAAGTCGCAAGGTTCTCACTGTAAAGGGAGTTAGGTGACTTCCTTCCACAGACAATAACGTTTCCCTTGTAAAGCTTGAGTCTTACCGTGCCGCTTACTTCCTTCTGGCTTTGCCTTACAGCGGCGGTGAGCATTTCCATTTCGGGAGAGAACCAGAAACCGTAATAGATGAGTTCTGATATCTTCGGAATAAGTGAATCCCTAAGACGCATCACTTCCCTGTCCATTGTGATCGATTCAAGGGCCCTGTGCGCGATGTGAAGAACAGTGCCGCCGGGAGTTTCGTACACACCCCTCGATTTCATGCCGACGAACCTGTTTTCAACAATGTCCACCCTTCCTACACCGTTTTTACCTGCAACATCGTTAAGACTCGAAAGAAGAGAAAAAGGAGAAAATTCCTCTCCGTCAATGGAGATCGGAATGCCGTTTTCAAACCCTATTTCCACGTACACCGGCTGATCGGGTGCTGCCTCGGGAGAAACTGTCATCTCGAACATGTCCTCGGGCGCCTCGGTCCACGGATCTTCAAGAATTCCCCCCTCGTAGCTTGTATGAAGAAGGTTGCGGTCACAACTGTAGGGTTTTTTCTCGGTAACCGTAACGTCTATTCCGTTTTGGCCTGCGTAATTTATAAGATCGGTTCTCGATTTAAATTCCCACTCGCGCCACGGGGCTATGATTTTTATGTCGGGGTATAAAGCGTAGAAGGTAAGTTCAAAGCGGACCTGGTCGTTTCCTTTGCCTGTCGCTCCGTGAGAAACGGCAAAGGCTCCCTCGCGCTTTGCTATCTCAATTTGCCTTCTGGCGATAAGGGGGCGTGCTATCGATGTGCCAAGAAGATAGCTGCCTTCATACACGGCATTCGTGCTTATTACGGGGAAAACGTAGTCCCTTACGAATTCCTCTTTTAGGTCTTCGATAAATACGGCACAGGCCCCGGTCTCCCAAGCTTTCCGCTCAGCTTCCTGCAGATCTTCTTTCTGTCCTATATCCGCCACATAAGCTATGACATCGGAGTCATGCTCGTTTACGAGCCACTTGAGAATTACCGAGGTATCAAGCCCTCCCGAATAGGCGAGAACTATCTTTTTCTTTTCTGACATTTTATTTTTTTTGCTCTGGAGTTTTTCTGCCTACGTAAAGTCCGCTTCAGGGCTTATCCTGATTCCGCTCGGATATTGGACGAAGATCCATAAGAGAAAATTTTATTCCCTTGTTCTGGTAGAACTTCTCAAGCGAAAGACCCGCGTACTCTATTTTCTGGAGATCATCTCCCGTGTATGTAAGATTTTTTACTTCCCCTGAGAGCTTGCATGAAAACGGCACGTCCTTATCGGGTCTTTCCTGAGAGATAAAACCCATGTCCATCTCTGCGCTCAAATCCATGCTCAGAGGAACAATGAATCCCACCACAAGTTTTGCGCTCTGCAGTTCTATCACCATTATTTTTACCCTGCTTGAATCTTCTTCGTCTCCGACTTCCATCACGTAGCCGTAGTAGTTAATTTCCTTGTTCTGCTCGCTTAAAGAATTCATGTACCAGTAATCTTCCGAATCGAGCCAGCACATTATCTTCATTGTTTTTTTCCTCCGGGAACTTACATGGATATTCAGGGGGATTATACACTATATCTCTCATCTTTGCGCAATGATAGAGAATTGATTTGAAGCTGTTATTCTCAACTATCCTTTCTAATATTCTCTTGAAAATTCCGAGAAAATATTTTTCTCCTTGCACCATTTTTATGGACAAAATAATTGTCATTTTTTGGATATAGTACAATATTATTAAGTGATTACAGGATAAAACGAATTGTTTTTATTGGACAAAATGACTGTCAGAAAATATAAGAAAACACAACCACTGTACAGAAAAATAAAGGAAACTCCCTAAAGAGATATTCCTGCAAAACTGATCATTTTGTCCGTACCATGACCGTCCCTTCTGTATGAAGGAAGATCGTTGCAGCAAGTGCATATGTTCACAGTTTCAATCTCTAAAACTCCCGCATCATGGAGTTCAATCCTGTTAAGCTCAGCAAGATCGAGAAGAAACTTTCCGTCATCCTTTTCAGAAAGCCACCTGTCCCTGTCGCCCGTCGCTGAGATAAACTGCGAAGCAACATCATCCCCAACCTCATAGCAGCATTCCCCTATGGAGGGACCTATCGCGGCCACGGCATCGCGGGGCTTCAGGGAATATTTCCCACATACGGCTTCAAGACAGCTCGTGACGGCATGTAGCAAAGTTCCGCGCCAGCCTGCGTGAACAGCGCAGACGCATCCGGAATCGGGAAAACATATAAGAACAGGGACACAGTCGGCCGTTATGACACCGACCCCTAAGCCTTTTTGCCGCGTGACAATCGAATCTGCTTCCACAGATTCTTTCTCTGAAGAACCATCGGCGAAAAATACGGAACTGCCATGAACCTGATTCACGGTAAGAATATCTTTAAGTCCGTGAGCAACTGCAATTTTCAGAAAATCAGGTCCTCCCGGATCATACGCAAAACCGTGAACGACCCCGTGTTTTTCAAGCAGGGTAGAACGAAGAATTTTCATACGTTGCGACTCCTCAGAAAATCGATTGCCGAAGTCATATCTTCAGGGATTTCGGCCGTGAACTCTACCCGACTCCCAGTGGATGGATGGGTAAATCCAAGGCTTCTGGCGTGAAGGGCGTGTCTTTTTATTAACGCTCCCAAGGTGGCAGAATTCCTCGGGCGGCTTTTTCTTCCTCCGTAAACTTTGTCTCCAAGTACCGGGAATCCGTTTTCAGAGAAATGCACTCTTATCTGGTGAGTTCTCCCTGTCTTTGGCCACACTCTCACAAGTGTCACGCCAAAAAGTCTCTCCGCCACCTCCCACCGGGTCTCGGCATCCCTAGCGGCTCTTGAAAAAGAGGTCATCTTCACCCTGTTCGAGGGACTTCTTCCTATCGGGGAGGTAAAAACCCCTGAATTTTTCTTCATCCCACCTGAGACGACGGCCACATACTCCTTTTCCGTCTCCCTGATCTTGAACTGTTCTGAAAGATTCCCGTGTGCGCGGTCGTTTTTAGCAACGACCATGATCCCGGAAGTCTCCTTGTCAAGGCGGTGCACAATCCCCGGACGCGTCTTGCCGCCTATTCCGGAAAGGTCACCGCACATATGAACAAGTGCGTTTACAAGTGTACCGCTCGTCACTCCCGCCCCGGGATGAACCACCATTCCAGGGGGCTTGTTTACAACTATTATGTCGGAATCCTCGTAAAGAACCTCGATATCCGCCCGCTCACCTTTAATACCGCATGGCTCAGGAGGCGGAATGTTGACGCTCAGGCTCTCTCCGCCGCTTATTATCTTGGAAGGCTTAAATATTTTTTGGTCAATTAGGATATTTCCAAGCTCTATATGCCTTTTTATGCTTGAGCGGCTAAGATCCTTCAGGAAATCCGAGAGAAACACGTCGGCCCTTTTTCCGGCAAATTCCCGAGGTATCCGGGTTACATTTTTTTCTTGAGCAGCTTCCATAAGTTTCTCTCAGCCGATCTCCTCAGTGATAACCACCCACGGCACAGTCTCACCGAAAACATCGCACGCCCTGCCCTGGTTAACAGATATCTCGATATATCCGCAGCTCCCGCCGATGGCAAGGATTTCCCCTGGTTCTACGGAAGAATATGACTCTGAAACCCCGACGATCCGCTTGCCACCTACTGTAACTGTAGCCCGTGCCCCGTTGCCGACGGCCTGTGTCGGTATGCTGGTTACAAGGTTCCCAAACTTGTCGGTGTAGACTACGGTTCCGCGAATCTCATTGCCATCTGCTGAGTATCCGTCATTGGGAAGAACTTCGGGATCAAGTATCCGCGGTCCGATCTCTGATAACGAAACTCCAAGAGAGAGGTGCGCAGCGACTGGGGAAAATACGTCCCTTCCATGAAAAGTAGAACTTACATCCTTCAGGAAATAATCGCTGTTTTTTATTTCATGGGCACTGAAATCTTCACATGAACGGATAACCGAACTGAAAACGCCGTTATCGGGTCCCACGAAAAAATGGCCGCCGGCAAAGGCCACCATAGACCTGCGCCTGCTTCCGACTCCGGGGTCAACTACAACCATGTGCACGGTATTCTCCGGGAAATAGCTGTATGAGTTGCCTATAATAAAAGAGGCAGAGCGAATGTCGTGAGAATCAATGCAGTGGGTTATGTCGACCAGACGGGTGTTTTCGTTAACCGAGAGCATTATACCTTTCATAACTCCCACGTAATGATCTCTTGATCCGAAATCGGTTGTCAGTGTTATAATGTTTCTCATTCGGAGTGCTCTGCGGATAAATTATGGAACGTGCGGAGGAGTATATCAAGTCAGATGGTAAAACTTACAGTTCTGGGTTCGGGCACCTGTGTGCCCCACAGCAAAAGAGGTTCCTCTGGATACCTTCTCAGCACCGAAAGCGGTTCCGCGCTTTTTGACTGCGGAAACGGCACGGTATGGAAGCTTGAGAAGACGGGGGTTGACTACCTTGTGATCGATAATGTCTTCATAACGCATTTTCACCCCGACCACACTTCCGATCTGATCCCCCTTCTTTTTGCCACAAAACACCCCTATGGGAGAAAAAGAGAGAAAACACTCCGAATATGGGGACCGGATGGGTTCCTGGAATTTGTAGAAAAGCTGCGGGAACCCTACGGCAACTGGGTAAGACCCGAATTTGTGGAAATCCACGAAATAGAACAAAAAAAACTGAGAACCGGTGGACTTGAAGTAAAAACCTTCAAAACCGTTCACACTGAAAACAGCATCGGGTACGTGATACGCACAGAGAGCAAAAAAGTCGTTTATACAGGAGATACAGGTTATTTCCCCGGGCTTCAAAAGGTGGCCTTGGATGCGGACATATTCGTTACTGAATGCGCACTTCCGGATTCAGAGAAAATAGCTGTTCACATGACTCCTTCAGACACAGCGGAGATTATTCGGGAAAGCAACCCTAAAAAAATGGTGCTATCTCATCTTTATCCGTCAATGGATGGAAGAGATCTTTCTGAAGAAATAAAATCGCTTTCGGGAAACCGTGAAACGGAGATAATTGTTGCTGAAGACCTGATGGAAATCGTCGCGTAATAAAGACAAGCATACAATTTGATTTCTCCCCGGTCTCGGCACGGTTTATTTTCTGAGACTCTAGTTTATTTTCTTTTCACCCAGTGCCAGCTCATTGATCGCCTTGTAGGACAGCGGTCTGTCCAGAATACGTAACTCACTGTATAACTGCTCAGTTATCGCTTATCCATACTCTTGGCATTAATAGATCGGATTTCCTTCCCAATGCATTACTTCTGTACTTGCAATGTGACAATAACTTCGTTAAGACGAAACGGCGGCAGCGTCCAAGGTGGATTGTATCCGGCCATGCGCCAGTCTGCCTCATGCTTCAACCCACGCACTTTGAGCCAAGCGGCTAGTTCTTGACGCCGGAGCTCAGACGCTTCGTTACGGAAGCGTCCAGAAAACCGTATGGCAGCAACCCGACTCGCGGGCACATCACGTAATGTTACGTTTACGTCTTCGGGTTTCGGGGCCGTCGAGGTGGTGTAAGAGTTCGGCAGGACAAAAGTGATTGTCCAGCCCCCGGAGCCATCGTCAGTCAGGACACGCGAGTCACCCGCCGACCTTGCAACAGCTACAACAGGTGCCTTAACAGGGATTATTAACGGGGTGGCAAATAAAGGTGACGTCATTGCAATATTTGAAGATTCCTTGTTGGAACCGGAAATATAGTTAAAAAG
>JAPOSJ010000106.1 GCA_026709745.1 Candidatus Dadabacteria bacterium
GCGAGCAGACGCGATTATCACTGCTGGCGTGTCGGGAAATGCTGCTCGAGCAGGCGATCCCGCGAGTTGGCACGAGGCTAGCGAAGGATGGAAGCAGGTCTCTCCCCACGCCGGCACGATCAACATCATGCTCTTGCTCAACTGTTCTGTGACACCTTCGGCGCTTGCTCGGGCGGTCATCACGATGACAGAGGCAAAATCGTCCATCCTTGCCGAGCTTGCAGTTCCGAGCCTGTACTCCGCCACAATCGCAACTGGCACCGGCACAGACCAATTCTGCGTAGCCGCGCCCCTCGCATCCAAGACTCGCCCCCGGGAATACACCGGCCCTCACTCGAAGCTTGGAGAGTGCATCGGTACCAGTGTCAGGGAAGCTCTTCGCGAGTCCCTTCGCTGGCAAAATGGACTTGAGCCTTCCTACACGCGTAGCCTGTTCCACGCACTTGGCAGGTTCGGGCTCACAGAGAAGAGAGCTATGGCCGCACTTTCCGAACTCTTGCCCGAGAGCAGCTATGGGTTGCTCTCTAAGAACCTGAGAGCGGTCTTCTATGAACCGGGTGTGGCGGCTGCCGGATATGCGTTTGCAGCGGTATTGGACCGCATTGCGGCCGGAACGCTGCCAGATGGCTTTGCTAACGATGCGCTAAGGCAACAAGCTGCATGCCTAGCTTGTTCCTTGTCGGCGCGGCAACAGCAGTGGACACAATTCTACGAGCAGATCCCAGCGCAGCCGGACGATCCAGTTGAGCTTGTACTGCAGGCGCTTGCGCTGGGATGGGCTGCAAAATGGACTTGAGCCTACTCCTTCCAGATGCGCGTCTGCTTCTGCTCGCAGTCACGCTGGACCTTTTCCTTGGGGATCCAGTCTACCGATTGCACCCGATACGACTGCTTGGCGCATTGCTGACCTTGGCCGAAGGTCGCCTGCGCGCCTTCGGTGCTGACGGGCGGCTCGGAGGCTGTTTCCTATTCGTAATTCTGCTTGCTCTATGGGTAGGCCCGCTGCTGGTCGCCGTCGTACTCGTGGGACAAGCGCACTGGATGCTTGCTGCGGCAGCACATCTGTTTACTCTCTACAGCCTGATCGCTCTCGGAGATTTGCTCAAGCATGGCGATGCGGTCGATGCGGCTGTGCACGCCGGTGATGCTTGTGCTGCACGCGCAGCCGTTGCGCAGCTCGCCAGCAGGGACACAAAACGGCTGGACGCCCATGCATGCAGGCGCACGGCAGTCGAGAGCCTTGCCGAGAATCTAGTCGATGGATTCATGTCACCGGTCTTATGGTACATCTTGGCGGGCTTGCCGGGCATCATTGTGTTCAAACTGGCTAGCACCATGGACTCGATGGTCGGCTACAAGAGTCCGGAATACTTGAGATTTGGCTGGTTTGGTGCCCGCTCAGACGACTTGCTGAATCTCATCCCGGCCCGCCTGTGCTATCTGTTCTTAGCAGGGATGGCGTTCTTGTTGCCTGGCTGTTCAGGCATCAAGGCGGCTCGCGTTGGATGGCAGCAGCACGCCATTGTACCTGGGCCCAACGCAGGATGGAGTGAGGCAGCAATGGCTGGGGCCATGCAGAGGCGCCTGGCGGGACCGATATGGGTGGGGGATGATCTGGTGACTACTGCTTGGCTCGGTGATCCCTCTGATGCAGCCGCTGGCACTGGTTCTGACTACCGTAAAGCTAGGCAGGCTCTCATGGCTACAGCATTCGCATTCACCAGTATTTCTGCGGCCTTTCTCATGATCACGTCTGGGGCTTGATTGGCTTACCTTGGCCTGTGAGCCGGGAAAACACGTCGGCGAAGATCAGATCGCGTTCACAGCTATTTGCAACCCGGATGCCATGCCGGCCAGGAGATAGTCTCCCAGCGTAAGTTATCTTCCAACACTGCGCTCGTCATGATTTCTGAGCAGACCCAAGCAGGGTTGTTATTTTCTTTCTGAGTGTTTTTTATCTTAAACTCCAATATAGAAGTCACGATGTTTTATTGAAGTCAAAGACTTTTCAGTATTTTCAAATAGTTTTGTAACTTTTGATCTTTTCTGTATAGGTATATATCTGTATAGGTATATAATTCCCTATAATTTAGGTAGGTGTTATTGTTTTAAGTATACAACTCCCTATATTTATCTCTCATGCCGGAGAGAAGATGACTTAAACTGCTCAAGGGGTGTGTGGAGAGCGAACTTGAGTGAGTCAGGCACAATGGCCCGAATTTCTTGGCGGTTCTGGAACCTGAAAAAATCTGCACAGAGGGCTCAAGCAGCCACTGACCCCTTTGACTCTGATGAAACATAAAACTTTGGTAGTTGCCACCAGAAACATAGGTAAAGTCAGAGAATTCAGCTTGATTCTAAAAGGTGTGTATGAAGAGATTCTTTCCTTGGCCAACTTTGATAATATTCCTAAAATAGAGGAGACGGGTCTTTCCTTCAGGGAAAATGCCCTTATCAAGGCGGAAACGGTTTCCGGGTTTCTCGGAGTAGACGTTATCGGTGACGATTCTGGCCTGGTTGTGGATGCTCTGGGTGGAGCTCCGGGTATTTATTCTGCCAGGTACGCTGGAGAGCGTGCTTCTGACGATGAGAACAATGAAAAGCTTCTCTCTGAACTCAAAGCTGAGAAAAACAGAGCTGCGAAGTTTATCTGCTGCATAGCACTGGTGCTTGCGGACGGAACGCGAGAATTTTTCGAGGGAGAATGCAAGGGGACCATTCTCCGGGAAAAAAGAGGTTCGGGAGGTTTTGGCTACGATCCGGTATTTTATGTTTCCCAATATGCAAAGACCATGGCTGAAATTGACCCTAGCATAAAAAACAGGATAAGTCACAGGGCCATTGCCTCAGGAAAGCTCAAGTCGTATTTTTCAACCCTGAAATAATTGTCCGCCTTCACTTTGAGGCTCGGGTGTGTTCGCAAGAAAAGGTAGGATGCTGAGAGAATTTCTGGGAGTTTTAATTGTAAGCTTCTCGCAGATCGAATATATTTAGATTCCGACCTTTGTTTTCTGCAACCATTCTAATTTGATAAAGGGGTTCTCCGAGTGAAAAGTGCAAAATTTATCTTTGTTACCGGTGGAGTTATGTCTTCTCTTGGCAAGGGCATCTCTGCTTCTTCAATAGGTCTGCTTCTTGAGTCCTGCGGTCTTCGCGTCACACTTCAGAAGCTTGATCCGTATATAAATGTTGACCCCGGCACAATGAATCCGTTTGAGCACGGCGAGGTGTTCGTTACCGACGACGGTGCGGAAACGGACCTGGATCTCGGTCATTACGAAAGATTCACTAAGGCTGCTCTCGGCAAGAAGAATAATCTCACAAGTGGCAAGGTTTATGATTATGTTATCTCCAAGGAGAGAGAGGGAAAGTTTTTGGGGAAGACTGTTCAGGTTATTCCTCACGTGACGGATGAGATAAAGTCACGTGTGCTTGCCCTTGAAGATGATAACGACGTGATAATAGTTGAGATCGGAGGTACTGTGGGAGATATAGAAAGTCTTCCCTTTCTCGAGGCTGTAAGGCAGTTGAGATCGGATCTCGGCAAGCAGAACACGCTTTTCATCCACCTTACTTACGTTCCCTATGTAGCCGCTGCAGGAGAACTGAAGACAAAGCCCACGCAGCACAGCGTGAAGGAGCTTCTCCAGATAGGTATTCAGCCGGACATACTTCTGTGCCGCACAGAGGACAAGTTTCTTCCAGAGGACGTGAAGAGAAAAATCGCCCTTTTCTGCAATGTGGAGCACAAGGCAGTGATTACCGCCAAGGACGTTGAGCACATATATGAAGTGCCTCTTATGTACAAAAAAGAGGGGTTAGCTGAGATAATCGTTGAATACCTCGGCATGTGGACAAAAAAGCCCGATATGCAGGAGTGGGAAGAACTCGTTCGAAGAGTGAAGAACATGAAAAAGACCGTGCGCATAGCCGTTGTAGGGAAATATGTTTCCCACGGAGACGCTTATAAAAGTCTTCATGAGGCACTCTACCATGGTGGCGTGGCAAATGATTCTAATGTTGAGATAAAATACGTGAATTCGGAGAGAATGGACGAAACTGCTCTGCAGAACTGTTTCTCCGAAGTTCACGGCATACTTGTTCCCGGAGGCTTCGGAGAGAGGGGAATTGACGGCAAGGTTGACGCCACGAAGTATGCGAGGGAGAACCGTATTCCGTTTTTTGGAATCTGTTACGGAATGCAGCTTGCAGTCATTGAGTTCTCAAGAAACGTGTGTGGAATAAGCGATGCGGACACGTCCGAGAATAGCGTGAATACGGAAAACCCGGTTATAGACATAATGGAATCACAGAAGGAAGTAAGCGAAAAGGGTGGAACTATGAGGCTCGGAGCCTGTCCCTGCGTAATAAAACCCGAGACCCGGGCGCGCAGCATCTACGGGACTTCTGAGATATCCGAGCGCCACCGTCACCGTTTTGAAGTCAACAACAGCTACAGAGAGATTCTTGAGTCAAAAGGGATGGTTCTTTGCGGCCTTTCCCCAGATGGAAGTCTGGTCGAGATCATGGAGCTTGATGATCATCCCTGGTTTATAGGCTGCCAGTTCCACCCCGAGTTTAAGTCAAAGCCCCTGCATGCCCACCCGCTTTTCAGGGATTTCATAAAAGGCGCACTTAACTACAAGGAATCTCTTAACTGACCACACTGCTTCGTTAGATGAATTCCGCCAGCATAAACGAGATCATTGCCTACAGAAAAAGAAGAGAGCCCGCCCTTGGAGTGGTGCTTAGCGTCAGTCCCGACAAATTCTCCATTCTCTCAGAAGATGGAAAGCGCTACGATATTGAACTGAAAAAAATTGTGCTGCTTACCCGTATAACTGTTTCTGAGACCATGACTGATTCTGAGAAGAAACTCGAAATGAAAAAATGTAGAAAAGAGCTTGAGTCAGAAAAAGACTCTATTGATCTTGAGACGCTTTGGCAATGCGTTGTGGGGGAGCAGGAAACCGTGAGCTTTGAGGAGATACTCGATCTTTACTCTGGTGCTTCTAATGTCTCTGTGCAGCAGAGGTTTCTGCTTTTTTGGGCGGTTGATAAAAACACTGTCTATCTATCAAGAACAGAAAATGGTTACCTTGTCCGCTCGCGCGAGGATGTCTCAAAGACGCTCAATGCACTGAAACTCAGAGAACAGAAGGCCAAAAGAGTGCAGGCGGCTGTTAACTGGGTCCGTTGTGTTCTGAGCGGCGAGGTGCCAGCGGTGGTTGAAGAGAGTCACTATGAGTTTCTTGAGATCATTGAACGCTACGTAATGGATCTTGACAGTTACGAGAGGGCGAAGGAAGCTCGGTCATTTCTTTATGAAACGGGACTCAAGGAAGTGGAATCGGCGGTTGAATTTCTTATAAAGATTGGTTTCTGGAAAAAGGACGATGATCCGGAATCAAAAAAAATCGCCTTTCATTTCAAACATTCTCAGAGGGTGCTTGAAGAGGTACGAGACATTCTTAGCGACCAACAGAACTTTGAGGGCCTTACCGACAGAACGAACCTTGAGATTTTTTCTATCGACGGCGAGACGACACAGGACATTGACGACGCCATTTCATTTGAAATGCGGGGAGACAGTATAATCTTGGGAGTTCATATCTCAAATGTAGCCCACGCCGTAAGCAGGGGAAGTTTTCTTGATAAGGAAGCCCTTGCACACTGCGAGACTGTTTATTTTCCCGAGAAGCGCGTGGATATGTTTCCCAGAGAGATTGTGAATGGAAAACTGAGTTTAAAAGCCGGTGTTCTCCGCCCAGCTCTCTCCTTTTTCGCCACCTTTACAAAAGAGGATTTTGCTCTTACTGACTACCGCTTTGAAACGACTCTTATAAAGGTTTTGGAAAATCTTACATATACGCGGGCGACCGAGATGTTCTGCGATACTCAATGGGGTAGGTCTCTGCTGCTTCTTGCCGATTCGCTGAGAAATGCAAGGAACGCTGCGGGAGCCTTTATAGTTCAGCTTCCGGAACTCAAGATAAATGTCAAAGAGTCAGACGAAATCTCAATCAGTAAAGACTACATGGACTCTCCCGCACACGACGTTGTTTCCGAATGCATGATACTTATGAACAAGCTTTCGGGGGACTTTTTCTGTAAAAACGAAATTCCGGCACTTTTTCGCTCCCAGACACAGAAGATAAGCCCGGAAGCGGAAAAACTTGATCCCTCCGAAGTTCTTTTCCCGGTAAAAGCAGTGAAATATCTGAAACCTTCATTTGTCAGCTGCAAGCCAGAACTTCACATGTCTCTTGGGGTTTCATACTATGTTCAGATGACTTCCCCGATCAGAAGATACACAGACCTTCTCATGCAGCGTCAGCTTATATACTGGCTCGGGAAACAGGAGATATGCTATTCAGAAAGCGAGCTTGAGGACACCAACACCCGGGTTAGCCTTGCCACAAGAGAGATAAAAAATGCACAGAGAAGCAGAAACAGATACTGGCTTATCCGCTATCTTCAAGAAAAGGGTATAAAGGGAGCGACAGGGTATGTGAGCTCGGAGGGATACAGAGGTTTTAACGTTTATATTCCAGAGTTTTTGATCGAACTTCCACTTTCAAACTCAGGAGCCAGATCTTTCGACATTGGAACCCGGCTTTCCCTCTCGGTCTGGGGGCTTGACCCTCTTAGAAGGAGTATACGGGTGAGTCCGGCTTAGTAACTTGTGCGCTAATGTGGTATACCAGTGAATCTTCTCTTGGCGGAGAAGTCATCCCATGCGGGACTTTTCGAGAATTCCGATAATCTCTTCAAGTCTTGAGACCTTTATCCTCGGCCTCCCCAGTTTTTCTCCTTTTTCCTTCTCAAATGAATCAACACGTAGCCATTCGTTATATGAGATGTGCTTTTCTTCAAGCAGTTGCTTTATGCTTTCAGGGGAAGTGAATTCAGGGTGCAGTGTATTTCCCCTTTCAATGTCTTCAATCATGCACTTCACGGTTTCCCCGGAATCGGTCTTGTTTGTGCCAATAACGCCTGTTGCCCCTCGCTTTATCCACCCGGTTGTGTAGAGCCCCTGAATCGGGTTGCCGCCTGTTTTGTCAAGCACTCTTCCTCTCTCATTGGGAATCACCCCGGAATTTTTGTCAAACGGTACGTCCTGAAGGACTATTCCGCGGTACCCAACGGAGCGGAAAACCAGATCGGCGGGAATCTCTTCGATTTTATCTGTGGGACTGGGGCGCAGGGAACCGTCATCGGATCTGTAGAGCCTGTTTTTCACTATCTTGACACTTTTTACCCTGTTGTCTTTTCCAGCTGTTATTTCTATTGGAGAGACAAGAAATCTTATGATGATCTTTTTTGATTTTGAAGGAACCCTTTCGGAAGCCTTCCTTATCATTTCTATTTTCATTCCGGCTGCCTTATTAACTCCACTTTCAAGGTCCTCAAGCGTAAGTGGGTCAGGCTGTGCTTCATCCGGCAGAACTAAAAGATCTGCATCCTCAAGATTTTCAAGTTCCCTGAGTTCCGGATTAGTAAAGGCCGCCTGTGCCGGGCCCCTTCTTCCAAGCATTTGTATTTCCTTTATTCTACTTGCAGCCAGTTTTTCAAGTGCGTAGTCGGCTATATCGGTTTTTTCCATTTCGCCTCTTGTGAGAGAAAGAATTCTCGCCACGTCCACCGCTACGTTTCCAACTCCGACTATGACGACCCTTTTTCCGGAAAAGTCAAAATCAAGATCTGTATATTCAAGGTGTGCATTGTACCAAGCTACAAACTCCGTTGCCGTATGACTTCCGGTGATATTTTCTCCGGGTATCTCCATCTTCCTGTCTGTCTGGGCACCGGTTGCGAAGACTATCTGGTGGTAGCGGCTTTGCAGATTGTCAAGCGTTACGTGTTTTCCGAATTCCACCAGTCCGAAGAACCTGAATCCGGGACTTGAGGCTATTTTGTCGTAAACTCTAGCCACGCTCTTTATCTTCTGATGGTCAGGTGCTACGCCGCTTCTGACGAGGCCGTGTGGGGTAGGCAGTTTCTCGAACATGTCTATGAAGACACGGTCGCCAAGCTTTTTCTGCAGATGTCCGGCCGCGTAGAATGCCGCCGGTCCCGATCCGACTATAGCGACTTTTATTTTCTCAAGACTCATGGCGTGGGAAGTATATATGCAATATCTGATAATTCCCAAATCTATCTCCTGCAACGCTCTCGGTCATCATCCAGATCAGGTTTGCGAGTGAAGATTTGGGCCGGGCTTAATATGTTTGGATGGGGAAAACCGGGAAGAGCGACGGTATGTACTTACCCGTGTGAGCTTTTAAATAGTCCCTTATTTTCACCCCGCTGGACTGAATAGTGGTATAATACTAAATTTTTTATGGAGACCTCATGATTAAAGACCGTATGGAACCAGAGCATTTTCATCTCAAGGTTGTTCATGAGATAAGCGACCTGATCAACAAATCTACAGGTCTTAACACCATTCTGGGGAGGGTGGTCAGAAAAATATCGTCTTCTCTTCACTATGATGTCGTTTCCATATACGTCTGGGATGAGTTGAGAGAAGTTTTGAGACTTGCTGCCAACAGGGGTCTTAAAGTCAAATCGAAAAGCGAAATCTTTCTGCACTCTGAAGAAGGTCTTACCGGAATTGTTCATAAAACAAAGGTTTCCCTGATTGCCATGCCTGCTTCAAAGCACCCGAATTACAAGTATTTTCCTGAGATAGGCGAGGAGGAGTATGAAAGCTACATAGGTGTTCCGATAATGCTTCACGACATGTGCGTTGGGGTGCTTGTGGGACAGAATCGAACTCCCATGCAGATAACTCCGGCCGAACAGACACTTTTTCAGATTGTAGCATTACGACTTGCTGGGGTTCTGGAGGTTGCAAACACTCTTGATCGGCTGAAACCTCCCTCTATTGTAAAACACGAGACGAGAACTTATCAGGGAAAAGGAGTTTCCGAGGGAGTAGCTCTGGGAAAAACAGTCACCTTTCGTGGGCTTTTCCGCCGAGTCTCCACTATGGAAATGACGGCCGGCACTGCCGGGGCGGAGAAAAAAAGAGTCAGAAATTCCATAACAAATATATCTCGGGAACTTAAGAATACTATCCGGGAGATGGATTCGGAGGGCAAGCTATCGAAAAATGAAGTGGATATTTTTCGTTCCCATCTGATGATAGTGGACAGCGACGACATGCAGAAAGGCACAGGTAGCCTCATAGAGGAAAAGGGCATTTCAGCGGAGGCTGCCGTGGTTGAATACCTTGAATCTCAGGCTCTGCGTTTTGAGTCCCTGCCGGATTCCTATATGAGGGAGAGAGCTCATGATTTCAGGGATATAGGTGAGAGAATTCTTCAGAATCTTACCCGTTCGAAGGATGAAAAGATTTCCGCTCCAAGCGATGGAGAACCTTTAATACTCGTGGCAAGGGAGATAGGCGTTTCTTTTGTCACTGCTGTCGAGGGCGAAATAGGGGGAATAGTTCTTGAAAAAGGCGGAGAGACTTCTCATGCGGTTATAGTAGCGAAATCGCTTGGGATTCCGGTAGTTGTGGGCATAGACAACATCGTGAACTTGGTAGATTCTGGGGATGACATGATAGTTGATGGAAGAAGTGGTTTCATTTTTACAAACCCCGACCAGGTGTTGAAGGATGAGTACCTAGCAGCGCGTGAGAAAGCCCTGAAGCTCCGCCATTTAATAGAAACCGAGGCTATAAGAAGTACCGATGCAGGTATTGAAGTGGAGATAACGGCAAATATCGGAATTCCCGCGGATGTCGAGGTAGCCAGGCGCTATGGAATCAGAAGCGCCGGGCTTTTCAGGACGGAGTTTGCATTCTCGCGGTTTAAGAAGTGGCCGACTGCAAGGTCTCAGATAAAGATATACAAGGAGATCTCAGAAGGTTTTGTGGATGGGGTGACCATAAGAACACTCGATGTGGGTTCTGACAAAGTGCTTTCCTATCTGGATATGCCCAAGGAAGAAAATCCACTTCTCGGTCTTCGCTCAATCCGATTTTCAATGGAGTATCTTGATCTTTTCAGAGACCAGGTGAGATCCATTTTGCTTGCTGTAAAGAAAGGGAGCAATTTCAGGATTCTCCTTCCCATGATTTCAAATGTCTGGGAGGTTGAGACGGCGGTGCAGATAATTAATGAACTCTCTGCTGAAGTGAGTATAAATCGACTTGATATACCCAAGCTGGGGATAATGATGGAGGTTCCTGCTCTCTCCTACCAGTTTGATGACTACGCGGACCTCATAGACTTTGTTTCTGTCGGAACAAACGATCTCATACAGTACCTGCTCGCAGTGGACAGGAATTCAAACGCGGTCGGGCATCTCTACTCCGCATTTCATCCTTCCGTTGTAAGAATACTTGACTCCACAAGGGAACAGGTACTCTCAAGTGGAAAGGAACTCTCCATTTGCGGAGAAATTGCGGGAGTTCCTTCCGGCACACTTTTGATACTGGCCCTCGGTTACCGTCATCTTAGCGTTTCACCGTTTCGGTTTCCATATGTGAAATTTCTCTCTTCAAATCTTTCTGAACCCATGCTCGAGGAAATCAGGGCCCAGGTTCT
>JAPOSJ010000018.1 GCA_026709745.1 Candidatus Dadabacteria bacterium
AATAGGGAAAAATCTTCAAAATAGATGTATGAGTTCACTGGAAGGCTCACCTGAAATATATTGCGGTATAGTGGATAAATCAGCAGGGGTGCCGAAAGAAATCAACTAAGAGTCTTACGGAAGTCTGAGTATTTAGGGCATTTAAGGCACCCGTAACCAGGTGCCATGAGCAAAACTCGCCTGCCGGGGAGATTTCACAGGTCATAAACAGCTCAGGGAGAAATCCCTTTACGTCAGACTTTGCTTAGCAGATTCAAGATTCTTATTCCACTTGTCAAACCTTTCTTTACACATCTTCAAACTATGCCATGATTTTAAAAACAGAAAATTGCTTTGTATTTAAGTACGTAATTCCCCATATTTGACTACCTCTTGAATTTTAAAGTGGTGACTTCTTACAGTTAGTTATTACAGAGGCAACACGGACCCGCTAGAAAACTTGTTAAAACCAAAGGCTTCAATATATTTTATAGTGTAATTCCGTTCAAAAAAACCGGATCAGTAATGAAACTCTCGATCATATTTTCCATAGTGCTTGCCTTGGTGGCTCTGGTATTCAGCCCTGATCACCTTTCATTTCCCCACTCAGCTATCGCTGCCGTTGCCTACGGAGCACTGGCCTTCGTGTTTCTTGCAGGCTTCCGTGTGCTTTTCAGGAAAATCTCTCTTCGCCAAGCACTTGGAATCTCAGTAGGTATATTCACAGGTGCTTTCCTTTACTTAGCGTTGCTCACAGTTCTTAACAGTTTTCCGATGCAAGAACAGCTTCTGCCCCATCTGAAGATGGGAATATTCCTGTTGCTTGTCTGCGTGGGAGCATTAACAGGTCTTGACAAGACTTCCCTTGCAATGGCCGCATCTGACTCTTTTTTCACACAGCCCGAAGCCCTTGCCCCAAAAATACTTGACACAAGCGTGATAATAGACGGGCGCATAGCCGACATAGCGGAGACGGGATTCCTACAAGGAGAGATCATAATACCCAAGTTCATCATACAGGAGCTTCAATACATAGCGGACTCTTCAGACGTTGCGAGAAAAACACGCGGCAGGAGAGGACTCGACATAATAAATAGGATGCAGAACGACATACCGTCGATAAGTGTCACCCTCACTGATCATGACTTCGAACACATAAAGGACGCCGACATAAAGCTGATTGAGCTTTCAAAAAGACTGAACGGAATACTTGTCACGAACGACTACAACCTGAAAAAGATCGCCGATCTTGAAAAAGTCACCGTACTTAACATAAATAACCTTAACCACGCACTGAGACCAGCTGTGGAACAGGGACAAACGATAAGAATAAGCCTCGTAAAACCGGGAAAGGAACAGCATCAGGCAGTCGGCTATCTTGACGACGGGACGATGGTGGTCACTGACAACGCCTCAAGACAGATAGGGCGGGACGTTGAGGTTTCTGTGAGAAGCATGGTGCAGACCCCGACGGGACGGATAGTCTTCGCGAAACTGAAGAAAGAGGGCTGATCTAAGTGAGCGCGCCCAGAGTCTCAGCCGTAGTGGCAGCCGCAGGTCTTTCGAGAAGATTTTCCCCCTACGGAAAAAAACAGTTCGCCGAACTCGGTGGAAAACCCATTGTCGCCCACTCTATTTGCACCTTAGAATCAAGCGAATTCGTAAAAAGCATAGTGGTTGTGGTCCCCGAGGACGAAATTTCACGCTCAAAAGATCTGCTCAAGGGCTTGGGGTTTGAAAAAATCACATCTGTTGTGGGTGGAGGAAAGAAAAGGCACATATCCGTGAGAAACGGCTTCCGGGCCACACCCCCGGAAAGCGACATGGTGCTTATTCATGACGCTGCAAGGCCTTTTATCAATAATGACATGATAAAAAAAGTACTAGACGGATGCGTATGCACGGGAGCTTGCATATGCGCCGTCGCCGTAACGGACACGCTGAAGCAGACAGAAAAGCACGGTATGTTCGTTTCGGAAACGGTTTCAAGAAAAAACATCTGGAGAGCTCAGACCCCACAGGTCTTCCACCGGGATATTCTTGAAGAAATCTACCGCTCAGACGCAGTGGCCGAAATTGATGCGACCGACGAATCCGCACTGGTTGAAGCAATGGGAATAAATGTACAAATCGTTGAAGGAAGCAATCTCAACATAAAGATCACAACAGCTGCTGATTTAGAAATAGCGGAACTCATCCTAAGCAAAGGAGGATCGGTCAGTGTACAGAACAGGAACCGGGTTTGACACGCATGTATTCTGCGAGGAAAGAACGCTCACGCTAGGGGGAATAGAAATTCCAGACTGCAGCGGTCTTGAGGGTCATTCAGATGCTGACGTGCTGTGCCATGCTGTAGCAGACGCTGTTTTGGGAGCTATCGGAGAGGGAGACCTAGGAAAACATTTTCCGCCCGGGAACCCAAAATACAAAGATATATCAAGCTTGGTTATTCTCTCGGAAACCGCACTGATGATGAACAATAGGGGATTCACGGCGGAAAATATAGACTGCACGGTCATCTGCGAAGAACCGAAAATATCTACCCACGCTCATGCCATGGAGAAAAAGATCGCCGACGCGCTAGGAATTTCCCCAGAGGCAGTAAATGTAAAGGGAACTTCAACAGAAGGTCTTGGCTTCACAGGGAGGCGGGAAGGGATAGCAGCAATGGCCTCTGTGCTTATAAGGAAAACTTCCGGGTCCTGACTTTTACATCTTACTGTCAAGAAAATTCCTGAATGTGGAAATACTGGTCTCTCTTGCTTCAGGCACGGTTCCGGTGAACACAATTTTGCCCCCATGAAGAAAGGCTATTCTGTCAGAAATCTCGTAGGCGGTGCCTATATCGTGTGTAATTACTACCCCGGTTATGCTCAGGCGGTCTCTCATGCTCTTTATGAGTTTCGCGATCCTTTTTATGTTGGGAGGGTCAAGGCCTGTAGTGGGTTCATCGTAGAGAAGGATCTTTGGGCGGGTGGCGATCGCTCTTGCGAGAGCCACTCTTTTTTTCATACCGCCACTCAGTTCTCCAGGGTACTTATCCTCGATTCCGGGAAGGTCAACCAGTTCAAGGTTTTGATTAACCGCTTTTTTTATTTCCACAGCGGATAGATCTAAGTTCTCAATCAGGGGATACGCTATATTCTCTTCCACAGTAAGCGAGTCAAAAAGGGCGGAGCCCTGAAAAAGCATGCCCGTTTCCTTTCTTATTCTCACAAGCTGCTTTTCATCCATCTGTACTGTATTCTCTCCCAAAACCATGACTTTCCCACTGTCGGGCCTCACAAGACCGTTTATCTCTTTTAGCAGAACGCTTTTCCCCACTCCACTCTCTCCAAGGACAGTAATTATCTCTCCACTTCTTACAAAAAGATTTATTCCTTTGTGAACTGGTTTTCCATCAAAGGACTTAAACACGTCCGTTATTTCAATTATGTTTTTCGACATTCGGGCCTCAGGAATTTACTCTACAGCAACTTAATTACTGTAAAAACAGAGAGAATTTCTGGTATAATCATTTGCAACTGTAGGTAATCTGTATATAATGCCAGATTTGGATTTTTATTTCGAGAATTAACAGGAGAAAGAAATGCCGCACGAATTACCCGATCTTCCCTATGACTATGAAGCTTTGGAGCCTCACATAGATGCGGAGACAATGAAAATACATCATTCAAAACATCATCAAGCTTATATAAATAACCTGAACGCTGCACTTGAGAAGCATCCGGAACTCGCGGACAAATCTCTTGAGGAACTTCTCAGCGATCTGGATTCGGTTCCACAGAGCATAAGAATAGCTGTGAGAAACAACGGCGGAGGACATGCTAATCACAGTCTTTTCTGGGCGTGTATGGTTCCCGCCTCAGGTCAAGCACCGTCGGGCGAGCTTGCCAAAGCTATAGATTCGGCGTTTGGAAGTTTCCATGCCTTCGCCGAGGCGTTCTCTACAGCAGCCGCCACCCGGTTCGGAAGTGGCTGGGCTTGGCTTTGCGTGGATGGAGACGGTGAACTGGTGGTGACGTCCACAGCAAACCAGGATAATCCGGTTTCCGAGGGACTGAAACCCGTTCTAGGCCTTGATGTTTGGGAACACGCATATTACCTGAACTACCAGAACAGAAGACCCGACTACGTCAAAGCGTGGTGGAACATCGTTAACTGGGAACAGGTTTCCGAGAATTTTGCCGTGGCCAAATGATTTAGAGCGGGGACCCGTTCGGAAAAAAGCGCTTACATTTTAACACGAAAAATCTTATAATTGAGCTTGAATACGGAAGGTATTGATTTTCGTTGTCCGCTTGGACTTCGAAAAGATTTCTTTTCACCTCTGTTTTTCAATCAAGAAATTGGTGAAGAAGCAAAATGGACATTAAATACAAAGATTTTCAGGGCGATACAGAACACGACTCCGGGTTTGAATCCTACGATGTTGATGACAGCATTGATCAGGAAGATGATTATGAGGACTCGGATGAAGATCGTGAGGAATTGAAACCCAGGGGAAAAGACAAGGAAAAAGACAAGTGGATCCCCGACGAGCAGCTCCGCCTTCTTTATGTCTATTTCAAGGACATGGCAGTTGAACCTCTTTTTGCGGCAAAACAGGAAGTCGAGATATCAGCGAGAATAAAGATGTGTGAACTTGGAATGGCGAAGGTGCCCAAGAGCATTGAAAAATACGAGAAAATCCGCGTGAGAAAAAACTCGCTGAGAGCGCGTGAAGTGGCACGCAGAATAAAAATACTGTGCATGATGGAAAGAATTTACGTTGACTGCGCGCTCAATCTCAAGCAGAAATTCGTAAAGGCTAATCTCAGGCTTGTAATAACGATTTCTAGGAGATATATGAGCAGGGGTCTGCCTCTCCCGGACCTGATCCAGGAAGGAAATCTCGGTTTGATGCGCGCGGTTGAAAGATTTGATTACACCAAGGGCTATAAGTTCTCGACCTACGCTTCATGGTGGATACATCAGGCCATACTTAGAGCCCTGCAGGGACAGACTAGGACCATAAAGGTCCCTGTATACCTGCTTGAGCAGGCAAACAGGGTCTATAAGACAAGTGCGAAGCTCAGCAAGGAAATGGGAAGAAAGCCTACGCCCAAGGAAATAGCCGAGGCTTCGGGTATATCAGCCGAGGTTATAAACAGGATTCTTAATTCCACAAACGATGCCATAAGCCTTGACACACCGGTTCTGGATGGTGAGAAGACCACACTTCTTGATTCAGTAGCTGACAAGGAAGCCAAAATCCCCGACACGATAATAGCGAAAATGTCTCTGGCGGAAAAGCTCCGTGAAGCGCTCACCCTGCTGAACCAAAGAGAAGAGGAAATCATCAGGCTTCGCTTCGGTATAGGACGCCAGAGCACCTACACGCTCGATGAGATAGGAAAGAAATTTAATCTGACTAGGGAAAGAATAAGGCAGATTGAAAAAGCCGCTCTCGGAAAACTTGCTAGTTCCGGCGTAAGAAAAGATCTTGAAAGCTTCCTGAAACAGTAAGATTAGCAGACGGTTCAGCCGAAACCGTAGTAGTCAATCCCCAAGTGGCTTATCAGTTCCTCGCCCTGCAAGTAACGAAGGGTGTTTTGCAGCTTGTCGAACTGAACGAAAAGGTCGTGCTCCGGATATAGCTTCTTATCAACCATCGGGCTTTTAAAATAAAAGGAAAGCCACTCTTGAACTCCGTAGATGCCGGCTCGGTGTGCAAGATCCAAGAACAGCACCAGATCAAGAACCACGGGAGCGGCCAGTATGCTGTCCCGACAGAGAAAATTGACCTTTATCTGCATTGGATAATCAAGCCATCCAAAAACATCTATGTTGTCCCACGCCTCTTTTTCATCTCCGCGAGGGGGGTAGTAGTTTATTCTTACCTTGTGGTAGTAATCTGAGTAGAGTTCAGGGTTGATATCGGGCTGGAATATATACTCAAGTGCACCTAGTTTGCTCTCTTCCTTTGTTTTGAAAGATCCGGGGTCGTCAAGGACCTCACCATCCCGGTTGCCCAGTATGTTGGTTGAAAACCACCCGTTGAGACCAAGAACTCTGCTTTTAAGCCCAGGAGCAAGTATGGTTTTCATGAGCGTCTGGCCGGTTTTGAAATCCTTGCCGGCTATTGGGACCTTGTTTTCAATCGCAAGCTGCTGAAGGGCAGGTATATCAACGGACAGGTTGGGAGCACCGTTTCCATAGGATGCGCCGCATTTTATGGCAGCGTAGGCATAGATCATGCTCGGGGAAATATCTTCGTGATTTTCCCGAAGTCCCTTCTCAAAACTCTCCACGGTTTCATGAACTTCCGAGGGTTGAAGGTAAACCTCGGTACTTCCGCACCAGAGCATTACTAGTCTTTTAATGCCGTTTTCTTTTGTGAATCTCCTGATATCTCTGATCAGAGCCTCGGCAAGATGCATTTTCGTCTTACCCTTTTTTATGTAGCTACCCCTGAGGTTGCGGACGTACCTGTTATCGAAAACGGCACGCATGGGAGATTCCTCTTGAAGATCCTTTCTTATTTTCCCGAGAAGCTCAGAGCCCAGAACCCCTGCGCGGCAAGCTGAGGCATAGCAGTCCTCGTCGTATATGTCCCATCCGGCAAATACCATGTCCTGTATTTCTGCCAGCGGAACAAGGTCCTTTATGAAAGGAAAGTTTTTCTTGGTTCTTTTCCCAATCCTGATTTTCCCCATCTGGGTAAGAGAACCGATGGGCCTTCCCACTCCCCTTGCCACAGCCTTTACACCCGCTATGAAGGTCGTGCTTACAGCTCCACTCATCCCCGGGATCAGTATCCCAAGCTTTCCCTCGGCCGGACTTATGTCGAATTTTCTCTGAAACTTCTGGTTTGGATCGGTCAAGTATTGATTACCTTTTGGAGAACTGCTGCCCTCTCCTCGCCTTGCGCTTCCCGTACTTCTTGCTTTCAACCATCCTGGGGTCGCGTTTTAGTAGCCCAGAAACTTTGAGTTTCTTGCGAAGCGATTCGTTGGCCTTTAGAAGAGCTCTTGCGAGTCCGTGGCTCATGGCTCCCGCCTGGCCGGTAAGCCCTCCTCCTCTCACCCTGACCATTACGTCGTATTCCATAGAAGTATCAGTAACGCTTAGAGGTTCACGAGCCTTTATCCGCCATTCTTCTCTAGGGAAATATTCTTCCACGGATTTTCTGTTCACGGTAATGGAACCGCTGCCCCTTCTGAGCCAGACTCTGGCTATTGAAGTTTTTCTTCTTCCCGTGCCGTTGTAAATAACTGTTTCAGGCATAACGAATTCAGACCTCCAGTACTTCCGGACTCTGGGCCACATGTGGATGCTTGTCGCCTGTGTAGACTTTCATCCGCTGTATGAGTTTCTTCTGCCACTTGTTTTTGGGAAGCATACCCCAGACGGCCTTGCGGATTATCTCACCCGGCTTTTCCTCGGCCAGTTTCTCCGCAGTGACGGATTTAAGCCCCCCTGGATAGTGAGAATGGCTGTAGTAGGTTTTCTGCTCCCATTTTCTGCCAGAAAACGTGACTTTATCCGCATTTACTATAACGACAAAATCTCCTATATCTGAATGTGGAGCAAACTGCGGCTTGCCCTTGCCTCTGAGAATTGAGGCCACCCTAGTGGCAAGTCTCCCGACAGGCTTTCCTTGAGCATCAATAAGGTACCACTTCTTTTGAAAATCGTCGTTTCTGGCCATATATGACTTCATAGCGTCCTCTGTTCCCATAAATCAGGGGTATCGATTCTACCGAATGTAATCTTAAAGTCAAAGAAATTTGTGGGGTCTGAAAGAAGATCAGAAGTCATAAACAGCTATAACGAATATTTTTGAGAGAATGAAATCGAAAAGTATAATCAGAAAAAGAGAGATCACGACCGTTTTAGTGGTTGCATTTCCGACTCCGCGCGTTCCTCCCTCGGCCTTCATTCCCACGTAGCAGCCCGTAATGGCCACTATTATTCCGAAAAATAGTGTCTTGGAAATGCCGGTCAGAAGGTCCTCAAGAGAAACCCAGCCCCTTATGCTCTCGATGAAAAGAGTGGGTTTCACGTTAAGCTCCATCTGGGAGATGATCATGGCTCCCCCTATACCGGCGAGGTTTGATATAACCGCAAGGAGCGGAAAGGAAATAACGCACGCCATCAGTCTCGGAGAAACAAGCTTTCTGATCGGATCAGCCCCCAGAGTCTTTATTGCGTCTATCTGCTCGGTTACCTTCATTGAACTTATCTCCGCCGTAATACCGGAGCCAACCCTCCCGCCCACGAGAAGAGAGGTTATGATCGGTCCGAGCTCCCTCACAAACGAAAGCGTTACAACGGGTCCAACAAGTCCCTTCGCCCCGAACCAAGCGAATCCCCAAGCCATCTGCACGACCATCACCATTCCAATCGCCATTGCGGAAACCACGACTATCGATACGGAACGATAGCCTATATCGTACATCTGGGCTGCGAGAAGCCCGTAATCATATGGAGGAGTAACGGTGGCTACAATTGAATTCCAGAAAAAAAAGCAGACATCTCCAACGCCGGAAACGAAGTCGAAGCAGCCATCTGCAGCCTGGGATAAAAACCTGCTCATCTGGCCCAGATCTCCTCAAACCCTGAAACAAAATCAATGAATTTCCCCTGATTTGCCCCGAATGCATCGGGAGGAGCTGAATAGCTGAAGTCATAATCGCATTTCAAAGACTTATGCACTACGGTAGCAAGAAAGAATCTTTCATCACCAACTGATACTTCATACTCCGTGTAAAGTCCCCAGCCTCCGCCGGTATCTATATTCTTGCGAAGCCTCACCTGTTTCTTGCCCAAGCTGACTACAAGAGAATCAGATAGCGTCTGAAGTTTGTAATCCCGCTTGGAGCAGACAGAATTTACAGTCAACATGAGATTATTCGAGGAATTGTAAAAAGCGACGTCCCCGCCTTCTATCGTCACCCTCTGCCAGTCATCCGACAGGGCAGCAATACGGTAGCTATTTCGCTCCGCCGTGTAGACCCAGTCTTTCATCTTTCCGGCTCTCTCCCCGTCCCCAGCGGCATAGGTCATCAAAAATCTGGTCGCAGAACAAGAGCCTGCAAGGAGTATCAGAGAAAACGCTGTTAAAAAAAGGAGTTCTTTAGACATGGTGCAACGGCTTACCGGCCCCCGGAAGGTCATAAAACCTTAAAAATACTTGAATATGGGGATAAAACCAAGCATTATAGCATCTAAAAATAAACCGAGGTGGGATATTGAGTTCCGTAACGATATACACAGGCTCTTACTGCACTTACTGCAGAAGGGCGAAAAGTCTTCTTGAGAGAAAACAGGTGGATTACAAAGAAATAATACTTGATGAAGATCCGGAAAAAAGAGACGAGCTTGTCAAGAGCCTTAACTGGAGAACCGTACCCATGATTTTTGTAAACGAACAGTTCATAGGAGGCTACGATGATCTTGCAGCTCTTGAGCGCTCAGGGGAATTTGACCGCATGCTGGGTTCCGCTCTCCCACCGTCTTGAGATTTTTGACACGGAAGATCTCATTCCGTATAATTACTTTCAGATTCAGGTTAAGGGAACCGGGTGAGAGTCCCGGACTGTTCCCGCAGCCGTAATAAGGTTTTTTCGGCACCCATGAGAAGTACTTCCTGTGCTTCAGGCCACTGGTTCCTTGCAGAACTGGGAAGGTCGTGCCCGGAAAAGCTGCTCTGTTCTTAAGAACAGACAAACCTTAAAGTCGGAAGACCTGCCTGGGTCAAATCACGTTAGCTTTGCCTCGGGAGTTAGGCATATGGCCACAGAAAACATATTTTTTATTTCTCGCATCGCCGCACGGTTCCGGTTTTCCACACCATTTGCTCATTTATATAACAGCTCTTCCAAGCGAAGCTATCTACAGATACTTGGAGGAGTCACTTATGAATGGACTTAAACTGTTTTTTACCTTTGTTTTGATCTTTGTTCTGTTTCCTCTCGCAGGTTTTTCGGAGGAAACAGAAATAGAGAAAATTATAGTTACAGGAACAAAAACCGGGATTGACTCTGACCGTCTCGGTTCCACCGTTACCGTTATTGGCAGGGAAGAAATTGAGAAAAGTGGGCAAAAGGATATTACATCAATACTTTCAAGAGTCCCTGGATTAAGCGTGGTAGGCACCGGAAGCAGGGGAGGCCTCACCTCTATCTTCACCAGGGGCGGCCAGTCCGACTACAACCTCTTTATGATAAACGGTGTCCAGATAAATCAGGCTGGGGGAGGTTTTGACATATCTTCCCTTACGACTGAAAACATAGAGAGAATAGAGATAATAAAGGGAGCACACTCTTCTCTTTACGGTTCTGACGCCATGTCTTCCGTTATAAACATAATAACGAAGCGCGGAAGCGGAAAAATGAAAAGGGAAAGTTCACTTGCCCTGGGCTTCCGGGCCGAGG
>JAPOSJ010000084.1 GCA_026709745.1 Candidatus Dadabacteria bacterium
AGGAAAACAGCCGAAACCCCCCGAAAAAGCCCCCCCCCACGAGAACGCTTGAACGAATAAATCACCCCAGCCTCCTGCTCGGTTTCCCGCTTCTGACCTTAAGCCTGGTAATCGGTTTTGTGCTGGCAAAGGAAATATGGAGCGACGGCTGGATATGGGGAGCAAAAGAAACTTGGTCCACTGTCACTTGGCTTCTTTACGCTTTTTTGATAAACGGTCGCCTTTCTTTAGGATGGAGGGGCAGGAGAGCCGCACTTGGAGCCGTAATAGGGTTCTGCATAGTGGTGTTGACCTTCATAGTGGGATATCTATTTCCGGGACAGCACAGGTTTGAGTAAGATCGCAGGCCTTGGTGAGGCGCATTACGGTTTACAAAGATTCGGAAATAGCGTTATAATATTATTCTTTGAATTTTTGCAAACAAATCGTTTTAAGGAGGACTTACGATGGCTGTAGCTAGAGTAACGGAGGTTGTAGGATCATCCGACAAGTCATGGGAAGATGCTGTGCAGGAGGCTCTTGACAGGGCGAACAAGACAATAAGGGGGCTTACGGGAATTGAAGTAACAAAGATGAACGCCCACATAGAGGATGGGAAGATTACCGAATACCGCTCCCACGTCAGAATTACCTTTATTCTCGAGGATTAGCACCTTCTTCTGGAATATTTTCCCAAAACTGAAAACAGCGTGATGAACTGCTTTGTAAAATCGCACGGATTGGGAAATGACTATATTGTCTTAAACAGCGCCGAGATAGATTTTGATCTGGGAAAGGCCGCAATAGAACTCATATGCCACAGAAACTACGGCGTAGGTTCAGACGGCATACTGCTTCTGGTTCCCTCTGCGAGGGGGGATTTTGGGCTCAGGATTCTCAATCCTGACGGAAGCGAAGCGGAAAAAAGCGGCAACGGGCTAAGGATATTTGCAAAGTATCTATACGAGCGTAAATACGCCTCGAGAAGAACCTTTTCCATAGATACTCCAGGCGGTCTTGTTACTGCGGAGGTTGAGGAGAAGGACGGAAAAGTCCACCATGTCACAGTGGATATGGGCAGGGCGACTTTCAGGTCAGACGAGATACCGGTGGATATAGAAGAGGAAGAGGCAGTGGGTCAATCGCTTGCTCTTAATGTGGGAGAATTAGACTTTACGGCCGTTTCAGTGGGAAATCCGCACTGCGTTATTTTCTTTGACGATATAGAAGAGGACCTTATAAGGAAACTTGGTCCTCAAATAGAAAATCATCCCGTTTTTCCGAACAGAACAAACGTTCAGTTTGCCCAGGTGGTCTCGCGCGACAGGGTTCGTATTGTGATCTGGGAGAGAGGTGCCGGTTACACCCTTGCCTCCGGGAGCAGTTCCTGTGCTGTTGCCGCAGTGTGTGTGAAAATGGGCCTCACTGACCGGAGGGTGAGAGTGGAGATGCCTGGAGGGCATCTTGACATAAACGTTGCGGAAGACTGGTCAATCACAATGCGCGGCGAGGTGGAAGAGGTTTTTTCTGGAACTTTAAGTGAAGACCTGCTTTACAGTCTTAGAAGTCTTTCTACAGTAAACTCATAAATTCTGGTTCGTCTCTTTATGGAGAAACTGCTTTTAGCGGCAGATGTGGTGGTTCCGGTAAGTTCTGAGCCGATTCCCGATGGAGCGGTGGTTGTTGACGGTGGACATATCGTCGACATAGGAACATTAGCGGAAATCGAGGTTGCCCATCCCTCGTTGCGGAAGATCAGAAAGCCGAACTCTGTAATACTCCCCGGCTTTGTAAACGCCCACACACATCTTGAGCTCAGCTGGACTGAGGGAAAGATTCTGGGTTTTGAGGATTTTACCGGGTGGCTTGAGCGATTGATCGCTCTTAAGTCCGGAGGGATCTCGCAGGAGCTTGTGAGAGATTCAATGAGAATGGGGATTCGTGATGTCATCAAAAGCGGAGTCACGACCGTTGGGGAAATATCCTCTATTGATTCTTCAGAAAGAGAAATGCTGAGAAGCTCGGGGATGAGGATTATAGCGTTTCTGGAACTATTTGACCGCATCTGCTCAAGACTTCCCTTGCTTGAATTTCAAAAAGAGGAGTTCTATGAGGAAAGACCATTCCCGCACGCACCTTACTCCTGCGGCCCGGAACTTCTGAAGGCGGTTTTCTACCGTGCGACTAAAGAAGTGATCCCCACGGGAATTCACTTGGGCGAGAGCCCCGATGAAGTCAGATTTCTTAAGAACCTTCCGAACCAATTTGAGCAGAAAATCTTTCCGATTATAGGAAAAAAGCCTTTCCGAAGACCTAGAGCCGAGACGCCTGTGCGCTACATAGGAGAGTTTCTCCACACAGAGAATATAAAACTCTCCGCCGTTCACATGGTCCAGATGGTGGATGAAGATATGGAGATAATCAGAGACGCAGACATCGGCATCATTCTCTGTCCCAGAAGCAATGTTTTTCTGAAGGTGGGAAAACCGGACCTGCGCCGTATGTTGGGTCATAAAAGGGTAGGACTTGGTACCGACGGGCTTTCGAGTAACTCAGACCTTGATTTTTTTCGCGAAATAAGATTCCTGCGCGATATTATGGTCGAGCAGGGAATACCGAATAGTGACTGCCTGTCGGTCTATTTTGCGACTCTCGGAGGAGCCAGGTCTCTTTTTATTGAAGAGAAGACCGGAAGCCTTGAAGTGGGGAAAAGCGCCGATATCATATGTCTTGAATGTGAAGAGGGAGATGCTTCCAATGCCTGCTCCCTCATAGTGTCTTCAAAGCCTGAGAACCTTCAGTTCTCGATGGCAGGTGGGAAGTTTATCTACAGCAAGGACCAACGCACCCATAGCTAGGTTTGGTTCCCCGGTGTGCGCGATGAACGAGTTGAAGCCCGGAAAGCTTTTCGTGTACGGAACTCTGCGAAAGGGCGGGATTAGAAGCAGACACCTTGAGCAATGCAGACTGCTTGAGATGATAAAGGTTCCCGGGACTCTTTACAGAACGCCTTTCGGTTATCCGGCGGCGGTGTTTGACGAGGAATCCTCTCTTCGTGTTGTGGGAGAACTTTATGATCTTCCCGCCGGTTCCGAACTGTTCATCAGAAGCGTGGACCGCCTTGAGGGCATTAGTGAAAACCTTTTTTCAAGAACTACTATCCGTTTTGGTGAAGACTGTTTTTATTCCTATGAACCTGGTATCGGGCTTAGGAGGTTGATCAGCGACACAGATATAATAAAAAGCGGCAACTGGTTCTCGAGTCCGTCACTCTGCGGAGAGGATCCTTTTTGCTTTGCCGTTGCTTTTGAGGATATACAGAGACAGTATTACAGGATGCCTCCTGAAGAATCTGGTGAAGAGAACATTTTCCTTGAAGGTTCTCTACCGGTCCTGATTACCTGTCCGCACTCAACCGCACACACAAGAATGGGGAAGCTCAAGCGCCATGAGTTCTATACAGCCGCCCTTGGGGCCACTGCGCACATGGCTCTTGGCTGTCACTGTCTTTACTCCAACAGGGAACAGGAGTCAGACCCGAATTATTATGATGACTGTGGTTTTAAGAACATACTCGGAGAAATTCTCTCCAGAATGAAAATAGGTCTTGTCATTGACATCCATGGTACTGGAAATCAGAGACCTGAAGACCTGTTTCCGGGAGTTGGAACGGAAGGAGAATTTCTTCTCTCCTCGACCGACATTCTCTCTAAGTTCTATCTCTGTGCAAAGAGGTATGGAATTTCGGCAGGGAGTGCGGAGATATTCCCAGCCACGATGCAGATGACAGTGGCCAAGTTTGCCGCAAAGCGGTTTTCTGTTCCCGCGATCCAGATTGAGATAAGCGACAGACTCAGGATGCCGTGGCGCCGTGAAGAGGAGTTTCGCCAGCTGATCGGGTTTCTTCTGGAATTTATAAGCGAATTGGTTCCAGAAAAAAGGGCAGAAAAGGGTGATCAACCCTGACCTTTCTTGCTCAGAAAGTCAGTCGCTCAGAATATCAAGTGCTGGTTTTGTGTCTATGATTCCCTTTGCAAAGGCCTTTTCAAAAAGAAGTTGAAGTGCCGAAGTTCCGCTTTCTCCCAGATCTGTAGTCCATTCATTCACGTACATTAAAACGAACTTCTCTCCCGTGTCTTCGCTCATTCCTCTCCCGAAGCGCATTGCGTAATCAAGAGCCTCTTTTTTATTTAAAAGTGCATATTCTATGCTTTCTCTGTGCGCGCGAAGAACCTCGGTGTCAAGTCCTCTGGGTATATCTCTTCTGAGTACATTGAGACCGAGGGGCATCGGAAGATCGCTTTGCTCTGCCCACATCACCCCGAGATCAAGCAGTAGCACAAGCCCTTTCTCTTCGTAGGTGAGTTGTCCTTCATGTATAAGCAGTCCTGCATCCACATTCCCCTCAATAACCTTGTCCATGATCCCATCAAATGGCACTTCCACCGGAATGAATTCATCAGCGTAGAGACTCAGAAGAAGGTATGCGGTAGTGAGCTTTCCAGGCACGGCGACGGTCTTTCCCTTGAGACTGGAAAGCTTTTCTCTCGCGACCACTATCGGCCCGTAGCCTTTCCCCATGCTTGCCCCGCAGGAGAGAATTCGGTAGCGGTCCTGTACGCTAAGGTATCCGTGGGCGGAGATCGCCGTTACCTCAAGTTCAGCCCTTAAGGCTCTACTGTTAAGTGACTGTATATCTTCTATCACGTGTTCAAAGTCGATTTCCTCGGAAGTCACTTTTCCGCTTACTATTGCGTAGAACATAAACGCGTCATCCGCGTCTGGGCTGTGACCAAGCTTCATGATCTGCTTCTCCATTTTTATCTCCTTGTTAATTTTGTCTAAGGCAATTCGGCGTGGAAGTCGATTTCGTTTTTCTTCTCTATTTCGCCAAGCTCAAAAAGAAGGTTGCGATACCTGATCAGTCCTTCAACCATAAGGTCGTCAAGGTCGTATCTGATTCTTTGCTGAAGGTAGGTCATACATTGCTCTATGCTGAGCCCCAGTTTTCTAGATTCGGTATCTGCTATTTCCGGGATGAGATCCATTCCTTTTTCCTTTGTCGAAACAAGGCACCCGCAGCCTTCTGCAGTAGTCCTGTCCCCCTTTCTTGTCGCCATTACCGCATATACGAAAGGAAGAGATGTTTTCTTTGTCCAGAGTTCTCCGAGGTCGTAAGTGAAAAAAGAGCTGTCGGTAGACAGATGGCGGGCCTGTAGTCCTGCGTTTCCTATGAGCATTCCCCCGTCAACCTCCTCAAGAAAGCCGTTTCCCGGGCTTCTTTTTACGTATTCGGGCTTAAGACCCAGAAACAGTTCGAGAATTATCCTGAGCAGGGCTGTTGAACTCCTTGACCTGCTGTCAACAGACACGCTTGTTATTTCCTTTATCTCCCTGCGCGACTTGAGCACGACGCTGTCCACTCTGCCGAAGGAGGATATGGAAATGCCGGGCAGAATCGAATAGGTATTGGTTCTCAGAAGTTCGGCCGAGGGAACTGGGGCAACGTCCACCACCCCTTCTGACAGTTTTTCCGAAAGGAGAAAAGGATCAAAATACATTACATTGAAGCTGTGCTCCACAAGACCTCTTTCCAAGGGGTAGACAAGTGGCTTCATGTTAAGAAAAGGCACTGCTCCGAGATTTATCAATACATGCTCTCCCTTATCTCCTTCACGACTCTATATCCCCCTTACATCCTCGCTTTTTGTCCATCTGCTCGGCAGAAATATCTTCTGATAAAGCGCCAGAGCGTAGAGGTCCGACATTCCTGCTATGAAATCGCATACTGTTCTATCGAGGGGTTCCCTTTCCCGCGCGGGCATTTTACAGAAATTCTCCCGGAATACTTTTTCATTCTCGCAGAAGTAAAGATACAGCTCCTTCACAACCTTCTTGGACTTGTTGTGAAGAGAAAGAAGACGCTTGCTTGTATAGACATTCTCGTATAGGTAGGTTCTGAGTCCCATAAGTGCCTCTAGCACCTTTTCGCTCATAAGCACTCTTTTCAGGTTGCCTTCTAATGTCTGCTCCACTATATCAACCACCATGGTATTTATCCGCCGCGAGGCAGTCTCTCCAAGAACCGAGATATATTTCCCGGGGACATCGCCGGGCGATATGATACCGGAGCGTATAGAGTCATCAAGATCGTGATTGGCATAAGCCACAAGGTCGGAAATCTTGGTTATCTGTCCTTCGAGGGTAAAGGGCCTGTTCTCCTCCGTGTCTATTCCCTCACTGCCCCATCCCTTGGAGTGTCTCGCTATTCCGTCCCTTACCTCATGTGTCAGGTTGAGGCCTTTTTCATCGTGCTCAAGCACGTCAATGATTCTCATGCTCTGGTGAACATGTTTGAATCCGCCTGGAAACACTTCGTTTAGTCCCGCTTCCCCGGAGTGGCCGAATGGAGTGTGACCGAGGTCGTGGCCGAGCGCTATGGCTTCGGTCAAGTCTTCATTAAGCATGAGAGCCTTGGAAATGGTTCTGGCTATTTGGGAAACCTCTATTACGTGGGTAAGCCTGGTGCGGTAATGATCGTTGGTCGGAGAGATGAAAACCTGGGTTTTATGCTTTAGCCTTCGAAACGCCTTGGAGTGAATTATTCTGTCTCGGTCCCTCTGAAAGCATGTTCTTATGTCGCATTCAATCTCGTGCCTTTGCCTGCCTTTTGACTCGCAGCTGAGGGATGCGGCAGGGCTCAGCAGTTTTTTTTCGTTCTCCTCGGTCTGTTTTCGTATAAGCAAGATTTCTAAAACCTCTTTTTACAGAAGCCTCACTACTACTCCCCTCTGCGCCAGAAACTCCTTTGTTTCCTTTATCGAGTACTTACCATAGTGAAAGATTGACGCACATAGAACTGCGTCCGCAAAGCCCTCTTCTACAGCTTCAAGCAGATGTTCAAGCTTGCCCGCTCCCCCTGAGGCTATTACAGGTATGCCTACGGTTTGCGATATTGTCGCCGTGAGCTCAATGTCGTAACCATCTCTTGTTCCGTCCTTGTCCATGCTTGTGAGAAGGATTTCTCCAGCCCCGAAGCTCTCCATTTTCTTGGCCCACCCGACGGCATCTATTCCGGTCGGGTTGCGCCCGCCGTGGGTGAAGACTTCCCAACCCCCTCTTTCTTTTCTTCTGGCGTCTATGGCGACCACTATGCACTGGCTACCAAACCTCTCAGAAGCACGCCTTACGAATTCTGGTTCCGCTATGGCTGCGGTGTTGATCGTGACCTTATCCGCTCCCGCAAGCAGAAGTTCTCTTATGTCCTGCACGGTGCTTAGTCCTCCTCCCACGGTGAGGGGAACAAAAACCTCGCTTGCGGTCCTCTTGACCACATCTATCATAGTTTTTCTTCTTTCATGCTACGCTGTGATGTCGAGAAACGTTATCTCGTCCGCTCCCTGTTCACTGTACTTTTTGGCAACTTCGACAGGATCTCCGGCGTCCCTCAGGTTTACGAACTGAACCCCCTTCACCACCCTTCCATTTTTTACATCAAGACACGGAATTATCCGTTTTGAAACCATTTCACTGAAACCTTCTTATGGCGTCTTCAAGGTCTATGGAACCCGAGTAAAGCGATTTTCCGAGAATTGCTCCCAAAAGGTTTGTCTCACCAACTGACTGTATCTTTTCAAGGTCGGCAAGCGACGCAATTCCGCCTGAGACAATTACTGGAAGGGGGCAGATGGAAAGAAAGTCTCTTACTGAAGCCGTCTCTGTTCCTTCCATGGTTCCATCCCTATCAACATTTGTGTGGATCACAAACGACACTCCGATATCGCGAAATTCAAGCATCGTCCGCTCAACGGAGGCATCTATTGTTTCCTTCCATCCGTAAAGGGCTATCTTTCCGCCCTTGGTGTCGACCCCGACGGCTATTCTGCCTGGAAACCTCCGGCAGATGTCTTCAAGAAATTCCCTGTCTGTAAAGGCCGAAGTGCCTATTATCACTCTTTTGATCCCGATTTCGAGATATCTCTCTACGGTGGCCGTGTTTCTTATTCCACCTCCCACCTGAACATTTGAAGAAATACCGCTGACTATCTGCCGCACGGCTTCGAAATTCCCCGGGTTTCCCTTGAAGGCTCCGTCAAGATCCACTACATGAATCCACTTGGCCCCTTTACTCTCCCATTTTTTTGCAGTGTCAGAAGGGCTGTGAGAAAACACGGTCTCCGTGCCTTCTTCTCCCCTTAAGAGCCGTACGCAGTTTCCGTCTTTTAAATCTATTGCGGGAATTATGAGCAACTTAAGAACCTCACTGTTAACTGAAAACCACAGGAATAGTACACAAGCGGGAAAGGGATTGTAAGACATCTCGAAAAAATATCGATTCAGCTTGCTTCAGTCCTTATAGTCTTGCAGTTCAGTTTCGCCTTTGGCCGCCTTTAGGTATATATCAAGGAAACGGTTAACCGCCCGCGCGACAATTTCATCCCAGTCTCACCCCTGCCGAGGGTATTTCCTTCAATTGTATTACTCGTGTAGGTATGCTCAACCCGGAACCATCCATTCAGATTTCTTATAAGTACTTTGGGAAGCAGGCCGTATTTATCGGGTAGCTTTTTTTGCTGTAAGTTCTTCATAGGTCATGAGGTAACCCACAAACTATAACGTCATGGTTTCAGCCAAAAGATTTCCTTTTGATAGTGTTTGGCTTTCCGCAGATTTGTTTTTTCTTAACGCTGTGGCAGTATTCCAGTGTAGTTAAGATTCTAATTCTGGAGGGGATTACAATGGACAATCCATACCGAGTCAGGTTTCGGAGCCTTGCCCTTAAGTGGGTTGGTATCTTTTTAGTTTTTCTGGTCGCAGGATGTGGGGGTGGGGGCGGAAGTGGCGACGATGGACAGCCCCCTCCTGATGACGAACAGCCCCCTCCTGTTAAGCTTCCTGCGGATGAGAGCCTTGTTCTTAAGACTGCGAACACCGCAGATTTGAGAGGGGTAGAGCAATATTACGGTGATGTATATTCTGGAATCTACACCGCTTCTGGCGGCGTATCCATAGACGTGTGGGTCTCTCTGCGCGAATCTAGCCAGGAAATTGGAGCGGTAAAACGCCTCGGCGTTATAATTCAGGGCGGAACGGGCTCCAAGGTTACCGGACTGCTTGACGTGGACGAGGGAGTGCACACTGTTTGGGTTGCGATAAACTACCGCGGGTCGAATATTACTGACATAACTGCCGAGAAAGAATGTCCTCCAGGTCAGGATTTTGTTTCCTGTCTGAAGAGCCACAATAGCTTCAGCAAGATCAATCCCAGGCTTAACGCACATGACGCCAATTCCGTAATACGTATGTTCGCTGAAGATGAGGATATTATGGTTAATGGGCAAAAGAAAAAAGCGTCTGATTTTGTGCCTTTAAACACCATTCTTGCTCCCGTAAATCTCTATACAAGTTCATTCGGGGGCGTCATAGTAGGCTACATGCTTGCTGAAGACAATCCCCCTCGGCTTCACAACGTGTTTTTTGAACAGGTTACGGCACCTAGAGAACATCCCATATCAGACGGTCTTCACAATGCCGCACGCATGATGGACATACTTTTCAGCACATGCGAGAAAGATCCTTCCTGTATCGCAGCCTATCCAGATATACGCGTGAATTTCCGTCGTTTTATGGATGATCATCACTCATCTCCGGTCCAGATTAACGGGGAGATGGTTTATGCCGGAGGGGTTTTTGACAGGATAGTTCATATAATAGAAGAGGAGCGAGAGGTAGGCCGGGCTATAAGATACATAGGAGATATTGCAAACACCCACGTCCGAGGTAATTCTGCAATCACTACCGGATACGGACCGCGTGACTACCGTAGCATGTCTGGCGAACAGCAAAGAGAGACATACGGTCTTCCGGACCTTGACGGAGACGAAGATAGATGGTCTGCCTTTCCCTTTCCGGGAGCAGGCAGGTTTTTCCCGGGAATAACAAACCGTACGGGAATGATCTGTTCTTTCGGGATAAACAGGTCGGAAGACCCTGACAGTCTTTCTCTTTATGATCAGGTAGGAAATCAAGAACTTCCTGGAGACAGCGATGGAATGAAGAGTGCGTTCGGATACGGTTTTCTGGTCAGCTACAAGACTTATCTCACAGTCTGTCCGCAGCTAAAAGAACAGACCGGAGGTCTCCAATTACCGAAAGTTTCGGATATTGAGGCTCAGAACGTGATCGTCTACAGGGGAGGTCTTGATATAAAACATTACTTCAGTGAAGATCCGCAACAAGATGAAATTATGGCTTATTTTTCAGATTCAGTAAATCACCGTCGTGTTATCACACACAGATTTCTCGGTCAGCAGCTTGGAGA
>JAPOSJ010000094.1 GCA_026709745.1 Candidatus Dadabacteria bacterium
TTCTTCATCAGATCCTCCTATCTCCCCTATCATTATCACAGCATCTGTGTCCGGGTCGTTCTCAAAGAGGGAGAGTGCGTCGATAAAAGTGGTCCCAATAACGGGGTCGCCCCCTATGCCTATGCAGGTCGATTGTCCTATTCCGAGGTTGGTAAGCTGCCATACAGCCTCATATGTCAGTGTTCCGCTTCTTGAGATTATCCCTACTCTTCCAGGCTTGTGTATGTAGCCGGGCATTATTCCGACCTTTGCCTCTCCGGGTGTTATGACTCCCGGACAGTTGGGTCCGACTAGCTTTGAAGGAGAGCCTCTCATGTGTTCCTTTATCCTTACAACGTCCAAGGTGGGTATTCCTTCCGTTATGCAGATTACAAGCTCAACGCCCGAATCAAGGGCCTCAAGCATGGAGTCCATCGCAAAGGCGGCTGGAACGAACACCAGTGACACGTCTGCTTCTGTTTCCCGAACCGCTTCAGCCATGGTGTCAAAGACCGCAAACCCCTCGACACTGCTTCTTCCCTTTCCCGGCGTGACGCCTCCGACGACGTTTGTTCCGTATTCGCGGCACTGAATTGCGTGGAAAAGGCCTGCACTTCCCGTTATTCCCTGAACGAGAACTTTTGAGTTTTTATTTACCAGAATGCTTATCTTTGTTATCTCCCGAGTAGAAGTCGTCTTTCTGAATAGAGGGGTACTATAACATGATTAATCCGTTGTTCAAATTCCGGTACCAACTGCCTGCCAATCTTCCTATTGCGAGGACCTTTGTCCTCTGGTTTCAAAAAAGCGGTGTGGAATTATCGGTCCGGATGTACGGATGGAGAAAGGCAGGTTCCTACTCTATATTCTGAACCTGCTCCCGTATCTTCTCTAATTCAAGACGTATTTTTATGGTAAGGTGGGATATTCCAGCGACCTTGCATTTTGCAGATACGGTTCCCACTTCCCTATTCATCTCCTGAACTAAGAAGTCAAGTTCCTTACCCACAGGACTCTTTTTTTTTGCAGTTTTCCTGAATTTTGAAATATGGGCCTCAAGCCTCACGATTTCCTCGTCAATCTCACTTTTCTCCGTCACCAGTGCAGCGGCTTCCTGAGAGATTACAGGGTCGTTCTTCTGGCTTGAGGAAAAAATTCTCTCAATTTTTTCTTTTGTTTTCTTCTCGGATTTCTTTACGAATTCCTTTCGTTTCTTCTTTATGTCCTCAACAGTCTTCTTTATGGTTTCCATACGCTTGAGTATAGCTTTCTCAAGTTTTTGCCCCTCTGCTTCGCGGCTCTTTTGAAATTTTTCGAGGTTTTTTTTAACCACTTCTCTGATCTTGGTTTCCGTTTCCTTTGAAATCTCGGGACCGACTTGGCTTTCAAAGTAGTTCTCCACCATGAGCAGGTGCTCGATTCCTATCTCCGTTTTAATTCCCAGGGAGGAATTGATTTTTTTAAGGAAACTGTGGTTTTCCCTCAGCACCTTTTCTGACAAACGCTGTTTTTCCTTCAGGCTTGTCTGCAAGGAGAGTCTGAGGCGGAGTTTTCCCCTTTGAATCGAGTTTTTAAGGCTGTTCTCAATAGCAGTTTCCATCTGGAACAGCAATTCGGGCACACTGACCTTGATTTCAAGAAACCTGTGGTTCTCAGAACGTATTTCCACCCTGATCTTTCCGACCTTCGTATTCACGGATGATTCCGCAAAACCGGTCATGCTTTTCATATTGCTGTTTTGTCCTTATTCAGTATTTGCTTTACTTGGGAATTACATACTGTTTCAACACAATACCCGCAACGGGTCGCAGTCCGCAACCGCCCCTAAACATTATTGAAACTTGCCTGCGCCCCCTTTCTCGTTTAACTTGTTAGTTCATTCAGAGAATTTTCAGTTTCCGCCCCATGAGAAAAACTTGCGTTTTCATTGTTCCATTGCTGCTTCTTTCTCTCTCTTGTGCAGTTCCGGTGAAGAGTCCGGATGCGATGAAGCCACGGCCCAGAATTTCGGCCACAACTGTCGTCAGCTCTTTTCTTGAAGCTCTTAAGAATCGTGACTTTGAATCCGCTTACGAGAAAATCCATATATTCAGTTCAGACCTTGAGGGTTATGTAAAACGCTTTGAACTTCTCTACGAAAACTACGACATCAGTATAGTCGACTACAGGATTCTGGCTACACAGCTTTTCAAGGATACGGCCATAGTGGTTGCGGAGGTGGAGGTTGACTACAGAAAGCCTGGTGAAAAAGGACGTCGGAGTGCCAGATACACAAATCGCTACGATCTCTCCATACCGCAGAAGGAATGGAAGATAGTGAAGGATGAGTGCATTGAGAATTGTAGCCAAGAACTGCAGGGAGGAGACGGAGGAGGTTAGAGTGATAAAAGTTGCGGTAGTAGGGGTTTGCGGGCGTATGGGAACGAGCTTGGTTTCGCTTGCGGCCACAGATGGGAATATTGAGCTTGTAGGAGCGACGGAAGCTACCGGACATGCTTCAATCGGCCAATGTCTCGGGGATTTTGTTCCTGCCGCGGGACCGAACGTGAGGGTTAGTGACAGAATTGAGGCTGCAGCATGTGCGGCTGATGTGATAATTGACTTCACATCTCCGGATGCGACACTTGCCCACGCTGAATATGCGGTACGCAGCGGAAAATCCATGGTTATAGGAACAACGGGGTTTGAGGCGGAACAGAGAGGAGATCTTCTTGGGTTGCTTAGGCAGATACCGTGTGTTTTCTCTCCCAACATGAGCGTCGGGGTAAATGTTCTTTTCGAGATATCAAGACAGGTGGCATCTTCTCTTGGAGATAGATATGACGCCGAAATTTTCGAGACTCATCACAGGGGGAAGGAGGATTCTCCAAGCGGAACTGCTATAGCGCTTGCAGAAGCCGTCGCAGCTGGGCGAGGGCTTCTGCTTGAGAACGTGGCGAGGTACGAAAGACACGGCAGGATAGGGGAGAGGGGAGATGGTGAGATAGGTATCCAGACTCTTCGGGGAGGAGACGTGGTGGGGGATCACACTGTAATGTTCCTTGGTGACGGGGAAAGAGTGGAGCTGTCTCACAGGGCGAGCAGCAGGGAGAATTTTTCTGCAGGCGCGATTCGCGCGGCGAAATGGATTCCGGGAAAACCTCCCGGGGTCTACATGATGCGGGACGTACTGGGATTCTGACCCCTGCGTGCCTATCCGCAAATGTACAAGTTCAGGGTTATTGAAAAACAGAGAGACGGTTCCGCTAGGGTTGGAGAGATCCGGACTTCACATGGGACTGTAGAGACTCCTGCCTTCATGCCTGTGGCGACCCAAGGGGCGTGCAAGGCCGTCTCGCCTCTTGATCTTCGCCGCCTCGGTTTCAAGATTCTTATCTCAAACGCCTACCATCTCTACCTCAGACCTGGTGTGAAAATAATCAGTTCTCTTGGGGGACTTCACCGCTACATGTCCTGGGACGGTGTGATAGTTACGGATAGCGGAGGCTATCAGGTCCTGAGTCTTGCAAAGAGCAGGAAAATAACGCAAGAAGGAGTCTCCTTCCGCTCACACATAGACGGAAGCCTTCATTTTTTCTCCCCCGAAGTTTCAATAGCCGCTCAGGAGGGGCTGGGCTCTGATCTTATGATGTGTTTTGATGAGTGCCCTGCCCATGACTCTCCATACGAATACGTGGAGAAATCTGTTTCCCTCACTACTCACTGGGCAAGGCTCTGCAAGGATGCGAGAAGGGAAAGTTCCAGAGCACTTTTCGGCATAGTGCAGGGAGGCGTATATGAGGATCTTCGCTCACGCTCTGCAGCCGAGCTCATGGATATAGGCTTTGACGGCTACTCCATAGGAGGACTTGGAGTGGGTGAAGCAAGCGCGGCAACCTTCGAAATTACGGAGCTGTGCGCGGGACTTTTGCCCGAGGACAGGCTCAGGTACCTCATGGGCATCGGAAATCCGGGCGACATAGTGAGAGCGGTGGCACTTGGGGTTGATCTTTTCGACTGCGTCATCCCTACTCGCAACGCCCGCAACGGGACTCTCTTTACAAGCCGGGGAAAAGTGGTTATAAAAAACTCCCGTTACGCGTACGACAGTTCGCCGCTTGATGAGGATTGCGGTTGTTATGTTTGCGGAAATTTCTCAAGGTCGTATCTGAGGCATATATTCATGGCCGGAGAGATTCTTTCTCTTCAGCTGCTTACTCTTCATAACCTCTGTTATTACTCCAGACTGATGAGAAGAATAAGAGAATCCATAAAAACCGGCACTTTCAGGCAACTGTGTTCGGAATTCTCCGACACCGAGGAGGAATAGGAATTGAAAAAACTAGCTTTTATGGCCGCTTTGGCCCTTTTTGTTTCATCGTGCATGCCTCCCGGCACAGGGCAGGGAGCGGCAGGGGGATCTGCGTTCTCCGCCATACTTCCTTTCATTATTATATTCGCTCTTTTTTATTTCCTTATCATAAGACCACAACAGCGTCAGAGCCGTGAGCGTAAGAATATGCTCGCCGAGGTAAAAAGAGGCGACAGCGTTATTACCACCGGAGGCATGCATGGAAGAGTGATAAGCGTTGACGGAGACGATCTCACAGTCGAGATAGCAAAAGGCGTTAACATAAGAATGGTCCGCTCCGGAATCTCGGAGAAGACCGATTCAGCCGCAGACGGCAAATCCAAAGGGGGCGACTGACTAGATGAAAGGCGTTTCTCGTCTTTGGATTAGCGTTATCATTCTTTTCTCTTTTCTCTCCGCAATACTTCTTACCCCGACTTTCATGGGTGACAGACTTCCCTCATGGTGGGGCAAAGTGTTTTCAAGCAAGGGGATGAGCTTGGGGCTTGATCTTGAGGGAGGAATATTTCTTCTTCTCGGGGTTGAGACAGAAGAGGGCGTGGAACAGGAAATGCTCATACTCGAGGAGGCGCTCATCTCAAAATTCAGGGAAGGGAGAATTCTTGTCAAAAATTCTTCCATCTCGGATGGAACCCTTGCAGTTGGGCTTTTTCCGGGGGCCGATATGGAAAGGGCGCTTCAGATCGCGCGCGACGACTTTGAAGAGATGGCGTATATAGATTCCGAGGGTTTTCTGATCCGTCTTTCGATAAAGCCGTCCTACGTTGCCGAGCTTGAGAAAAATTCCATAGAGCGGGTCCAGAATATAATAGAAAACCGCGTTCAGGATTTCGGTCTTGTCGAGCCCAGCATACAGAAATCAGGAGATGACAGGATACTGGTACAGGTGCCCGGAGCTTCTAAAAAAGACAGGCAGAGAATAGTAAATTTGATCAAGAAAACAGCCGTTTTGGAATTCAAGATCGTAAAAGCCACCGGATTGTCAAGGGAAAACCTACTTGCGTCTGTGGAAGCTGAAACGGAAAGCCAGATCAGGGGAAAAGGGTTCTCTATCCACCAAGGAGACACAGGGAGTGAAAACGAAAAATTCTTTCTAACCGAGAGGCTTGCAAGCGTAACTGGAGAATATATCTCGGATGCTCGGATCACGTTTGACAATTACGGAAATCCCGCAGTCGGATTTACCTTCAGGGGAGATGGGGCAAACAAATTCGGAAAACTTACAGAAGACAACATTGGTGAGCGCCTGGCCATAGTTCTTGACGGAGTGATAAAGTCAGCTCCCACGATCCAGGACAAGATAACCTACCAAGGCACCATAACAGGGACTTTCACCACCGAGGAAGCAAAAGACCTCGCGCTTATACTCAGGTCAGGATCCCTTCCTGTTCCGGTAAGGGTTGAGCAGGAAAGAACAGTTGGTCCTTCCCTCGGGCAGGACTCGATAGAGAAAGGGCGGTTCTCCATGATAGTCGGCAGTATACTGGTTCTGGTGTTCATGGTCTTTTTCTACAGACTGCAGGGTGTTATAGCCAACGCTGCCCTAGTGCTCAACATACTTTTCATAATGGGTTTTCTCTCCGCTTTCGGCGTCACTCTCACGCTTCCCGGCATAGCCGGACTTGTCCTCACACTCGGCATGGCGGTTGACGGAAACATCATCATATTCGAGAGAATAAAAGAGGAGCTTGTCGCAGGGAAAAGTGCTGTTCACTCAATTGAGATGGGATACGCAAGGTCCGTCTGGACCATACTTGATGCAAATGTCACGACGCTTCTTACGGCACTTATACTTTTCTGGCTGGGCACAGGGCCGGTTAAGGGTTTTGCGGCAACGCTTTCAATAGGAATAGTGTCAACTGTTTTCAGTAATCTGATCGTGGCAAGAGTGTTTACAAACATGATGTACAGGGACAAAAAACTGACCGAAGTAAGCATATAGAGTAGAGGGTGCGTGAGTGCGGATTATAGGAAAACTTAATTACGATTTTGTGGAGAAGATGGGGGGCGCTATGCGTATTTCGATAGCGCTTGCGGTCATTTCCATTGTTTCACTGGTATATCATCAGGGGCCTAACTGGGGAGTGGAGTTCACGGGCGGAACAGAGATACATATAAAGCTTGGAAAAAGCCTTGAACCCGATGTGTTGAAAGGCGCTCTTGCCGAAAGCGGGTTTCCATCCGAATCGGTTCAGCGCTTCGGTCTTCCGGGAGACAATGAGCACCTAATACAGTTTGCCCCGGAGCTTGCGACTTTTGACCAGATAGGGGATTTTCAGAAAAAACTTGAAGATCTCTTTGCCGAGTCAGAAGACTTTGAGGGAGCATCCATTCAGAGAATAGACTACATAGGTCCCAGGGTGGGAAAGGAACTCATAACCAAGGCCCTTTTATCCATACTGATAGCGTGCGTTGGTATACTCGCTTACCTTGTCTTCAGGTTTGAATTCGGCTTTGCGGTGGGAGCTGTTATAGCACTTATTCACGATACCCTTATAACGGTAGGGGCCATATCAATCGCGGACAAAGAGTTCACGCTGGCGATCGTGGCTGCGCTTCTTACTGTGATAGGTTATTCGGTTAACGACACCATCGTCATATTTGACAGAATAAGGGAGAACATGGGGAACTTTCCCGAAAAGGGCTTCAGGCAACTTGTAAACGAGGGAATAAGCCAGACGCTCTCGCGTACCCTGCTCACGGCGATAACAGTTTTCATAGTGTTGTTACCGCTGTTCTTCCTGGGCGGTTCGGTAATACACGATTTTGCGTTTACCCTCATGGTGGGGGTAGTCATAGGTACCTACTCGTCGATCTTTGTGGCAAGTGCCTTCGTTGTATACTGGAGAAAAAGAAAGGCAGCCGGATAAAAGACCGCGTTGCGCTGAGTGCCGCTGCGAAACCATCTGTGAGGTCTTTTGATAATCCTTTCCATAACGGTTACATATTTCCCTTCTATTTCTGAAAACACACAATCCTTACAGTTACCATGCAAGAAACTCTGCGGCAAATAAGAAACCGGATAGATTCTGATCTCGACTCGGTCTCGACCGAAGCCGATCTGGTCAGGGTGAAGGCTAGATATGTAGGAAAAAAGGGGTCTCTAACCCAGCTTCTAAAGTCCATGAAGGACCTTGCAGTTGAGGAGCGTCGCGAGGCCGGAATTCTCATAAACGGAACCAAAAAGGAAATAGAGGGCCGGATTGAGAGAAAAGCCGACGAGATAAAGCGCAGAATTATGGATGAGAAGCTACTTGAGGACGCAACCGACTTCACTCTTCCGGGGCGTGGAATGCCGGTAGGGGCCAAGCATCCCATAACCCAGGTGATGGAGCGTATAGTCTATGACTTTGAGAGAATGGGATTTGAGGTAGCAGAAGGTCCCGAGGTAGAGCTTGACTACTACAACTTTGAGGCGCTTAACATACCGAAGAATCATCCCGCAAGAGATATGCAGGATACTTTCTACATCACAGACGACATGGTCCTGAGAACCCATACCTCGCCTGTGCAGATACGGATCATGCAGACCCAGCAGCCTCCAGTGAAGATAATAGCTCCCGGAAAGGTTTACCGCTGTGACAGCGACGTTTCCCACACCCCGATGTTCCACCAGATAGAAGGTCTGCTGGTCGACAGGGGGATAACTTTCGGAAACCTCAAATCAGTCATCATTCAGTTCGTCAGGCTTACCTTCGGCGAGAGTACCAATGTCAGGTTCCGTCCGAGCTTTTTTCCCTTTACCGAACCCAGCGCTGAGGTTGACATAGAGTGCCAGATATGTTCGGGCAACGGATGCAGAGTGTGCAAAAACACCGGGTGGCTTGAGATAATGGGATGCGGAATGGTCGATCCCGCTGTTTTCTCAAGCGTTAACTACAACACTGATGTTTATTCCGGTTTTGCCTTCGGCATGGGGGTTGAGAGAATAGCCATGCTTAAGTACGGGATAGACGACATAAGGCTTTTCTTTGAGAATGACATAAGGTTTTTAAGGCAGTTCGTATAGTTTTTTTGGCGGTGTCTATTTTTTTGAAAGAAAGATATAAGTCTGGAGAAAGTTTTTTATGTGAAAGTCGTCTGTAACTAGTATTGAACGGAATTGAAGGAGATTTGCGATGGGAATCAAACCTGATCACTGGATAAGAAGAATGTCACTTGAGCACAAGATGATAGACCCTTTTGTTGAAGGGCAGGTAAGTAAGGGTGTCATATCGTATGGTCTTTCCTCATATGGTTACGATATAAGGGTAAGCGATGAGTTCAAAGTGTTTACAAACCTGCACAGCGCCGTCGTTGACCCTAAGAATTTTGATTCCAAGTCCTTTGTGGAGATAAAGGATGATTACTGCATAATTCCGCCGAACTCCTTTGCGCTTGCAAGGACCGTTGAGTACTTCAGGATACCCAGAAGCACCGTTACTGTCTGCGTCGGTAAATCCACTTACGCAAGGTGCGGGATAATTGTGAATGTTACTCCTTTTGAACCCGAGTGGGAGGGTTACGTGACCCTTGAGATCTCGAATACCACCCCGATCCCGGCCAAGATATATTCAAATGAGGGTATTGCTCAGGTGCTCTTCTTTGAGGGGGATGAGGAATGCGAGATATCCTACGCGGACAAAAAAGGAAAGTACCAGAAACAGACTGGCATCACGCATCCGAAGATTTCCAAGGCTTAATATAGTTTCTCTTCGGGGATCACAGACAGTTCAGATTTCCAGAAATCCTGTTCAAGGTCAGGGGTTTCATCCGGAATATATGTTCCAATAGTCTGATAACCACTAAATATCAAATTCTCAGTGGTTTATGTTCATACTGCTCTGCTAATCACGATATTAAAAGAGTCATATCAGAAAAACCTGCTTTCTACTTAAACTGCCCGATATTACGGACTTTTTCCTTTTTTCAGGTATTATAAAGATATAGTATCTCTGACTAGGAGGTAATTGTTTTGAGCGAGTCTCAAGAATCCGAAACAATGGGTGAGTTGCGGCAGCATAATGGTTCTGGCGACGATTATACAGCCGAACAGATAAAGGTTCTTCCAGGCCTTGAAGCCGTAAGAAAACGTCCTGACATGTACATAGGGGATACTAATTCCCGGGGGTTCCACCACCTTGTGTTTGAGGTTCTTGATAACAGTGTGGATGAATCTCTTGCGGGTTTCTGCAGTAATATCTCCGTCACTGTGCACTTGGATGAGAGCATTACGGTTGAAGACGACGGAAGAGGAATTCCGGTTGACATCCACGAAGAGACAGGAAAACCGGCCGTTGAAGTCGTGATGACCATGCTCCATGCCGGGGGAAAATTTGACAGTAAGGTCTATCAGGTTTCAGGAGGGCTCCATGGAGTGGGCGTCACAGTGGTAAACGCGCTCTCAGAGAGTCTCTCAATAGAGATCAAAAGAGAAGGGGATGTATGGTATCAAGAATATGAGAAAGGGGAGGCTCTAAAAGACCTTAAGAACACCGGGAAAACAACGAAAAGCGGGACCAAGATACATTTCAAACCCGACTCCACAATATTCGAGGTTAGCGAGTTTAATTACGACATTCTAGCCCACAGGATAAGGGAACTTGCTTTTCTTAACAAGGGCCTTCGCATCAAACTTAACGATGAAAGAACGGACAGATCCCAGGAATTTTTCTACGAAGGGGGGATCGTCGCCTTCGTTGAGGAACTTAACCAGAACAGAAAAGCCCTTCATCCCGAGGTGATCTATGTTGATGGTGAGAAAGACTCGACTGTGGTTGAAGTCGCCCTGCAGTACAATGACACTTACAGGGAGACCATATTCTGTTAC
>JAPOSJ010000091.1 GCA_026709745.1 Candidatus Dadabacteria bacterium
GTCTGTCTCTCATAGCTGCGTCGATTGAGAAAATCGCCACTGAAATAAGGCACTACCAGAGGACTGAGGTCGCAGAGATGGAAGAACCCTTTACAGAAGGGCAGAAAGGTTCTTCCGCCATGCCTCACAAGAGAAACCCTGTTCTTTCGGAAAATCTCTGCGGGCTCTCAAGAATAGTCAGGTCCCACTGCACTGCGGCCCTTGAAAACATAGCTCTCTGGCATGAGAGGGACATAAGCCACTCTTCAGTTGAGAGGATAATAGGGCCTGACGGAACTATGCTGGTTGATTTCATGCTCCAGAGGCTCTGCGGCCTCATTAAAGGCCTTTGTGTCTACCCGGAGAGACTGGAGAGCAACATATGGATTACGCACGGGCTTGTTTTTTCCCAGAAGGTTCTGCTTGAGCTTATAAGAAAGGGTACATCAAGGGAAACTGCCTACTCGCTTGTGCAGCGAAACGCCATGCGTTGCTGGGAGGAAAAAACGGATTTCCGTGAGATGCTGAAAAACGATGTGCAGATAGCGGGTATTCTTTCAGTAGAAGAGGTTGATTCGTGCTTTGAACTCAAAGAGGATCTTAAGAACATAGACTATATTTTCGCCGCCGTGTTCGGCGAATCATAATCAATAAGGAGTTTCTGTAACATGAAGAAAGAAATATTTACCCGAAAGATGGAAAAATCTATTACCTCCGTATTCGCACTGGTTTTTCTGACTGCATTTTTTCTCTCGTCCGGGAGTCTTTTCGCGTTTGATATCATTGATTCTGGAAAACTTGAGCAGCACTTCAGGGGCCGCTATGGAGTTTACCTGCCGCCGGGCTTTACGGTGAAAGCGGTTAAAGGCAAGAATTCCGATGTAAAAGGGTTTAAGGAGGGGGAATATCAGATCGGATTTCCGGAAGGGGAAAACCGTAATTTCCCGTTTCTTGTCAGTCTTGACGGTAAATTTCTGATAATGGGCTCTGTAGCCACTGTAAAGGTGGATCAGATGAAGGAGACAGGTGTGGCGGGGATGAGAGAAGGAACAGTTCTTACCGAAGGCGGCGAGGTTCCGATTCTTGTTTCCGGGGATCGCGAAACGATAATTGTGGGAAGGCTTGAAAATCTCAATGAAGATCCTGCTGCTGAGACTGCCGCAAAGATATCCCTTGAAAATGTTCCCCTGAAAGGAAATTCTAAGGCCTTGGTAACAGTGGTTGAGTACTCGGATTTCCAGTGCGGTTACTGCGCAAGAGCGGCAGACCAGATTGCTGACTTTCTTAAAGATTACAAGGGTAAAGTCCGGTTCTTTTACAAGCAGTTTCCTCTTTCATTTCACAAGTGGGCTGAACAGGCATCTGTTTCCTCTCTTTGCATCTATGATCAGTCAAACGAGAAATTCTGGGAGTTCCACGACGCCATTTTCAAGAAGCAAAGTGAGATAAAAGTTGCCGAAGCTAAGAAAACTTTGGCGGACATGGCAAGCAAGCTCGGTGTTGATATGAAAAAATACAATGAGTGTGTGGAGTCTGGACAGGCGAAGCAAAGGGTTGCTTCTGACATTGCGGAGGGTCGGTCAATCGGGGTAAGTGGCACCCCTACATTCGTTGTTGACGGCTTCGTAATTTCGGCAGGAGCCAATATGAAAGCGTTGAAAAACGCGGTGGATTACCGTCTTTCACTAAGTTCCGGAGAATAATTCCTCTGGTATTCATACCATGAAATGTCCTGAGTGCGGTTACACGAGTTTTGATCACCTTGAGGAATGCAGAAAGTGCGGAGCCGGACTGTATCCTGTTCCTGTTTTCAGGTACCTCTATGAAGATGAGCTGAGTACGGGGGCTTTTATGGAGAGAGGGGCGGTGCTGGAGGGGAATGATGTTCTAGTGACGACCGCCGCTTCAGTTCCTGTCGCTAGGGCTTCGCAGGGGTTGCCTGAGGAAGCAGGGGCTGCCGCAGAACTTAAGGATTTTTTAACTTTCGAGAAGGAGATTGGGGAGGAAGTCGCCTTGGAGAACAGAGATTCTCGGCCCCGGGGTATGGAACCAGCGGGTATGGGAAGCAGGTTCTTGGCTTTTTCCGTTGACTTTCTGGTTACCCTCTGCGTTGCAGCCGCGGCGCTTATCTCGGCTGCGTATCTCATCGAAGAGACATTTTTCCTAGGACTAGGAGAATTTGTTTCCATATGGGGGTGGATATGTCTTTGCGTTTACGTGCTTGCGACCACCTATTTTATTTTTCTTCCCTCATGGTGTGGAACGACTCTTGGAAAGTCACTTGCTGGAATACGAGTGGTGGCCCGGGACGGTTCTTCCGCCGGGTTCCATAAGAATCTGTTGAGGTGGGTTGGATGGATATTTTCCGTAACCGTCGTTTTCTTGGGTTTCGCACTCGCAGCATTTGATCCGCATCGAAGGACTCTGAGCGACCGTATCTGCGGAACTCTGGTTGTGAGGGTCTGATCTTGCTTACGATGCTGATAGAGCAGTTTGAAAGGACTATTGCGGAGAAAAGCAGGGAGATTTCCCGCTGGATGGAGTCGCATTGCGAAAATGTGATGGTGCCACTTTACAGCTCTGTTGACCTGCGTTTTTCCGAACATAAAATTGTCCCTATAGACACCAATGTTTTTCCCGCGGGTTTTAATAATCTCTCCGGGAAATTCAGAAGAAAAGCTGGGAAGCTTTTCAGGGAATACCTTCTTTCCGAGTATCCAAGCGCGGAGAAAATTCTTCTTGTTCCGGAGCTTAACACCAAAAACGCCTACTACTGGGAAAACATCTGGGTGATAAAGTCCATACTGGAGGCTGAAAGTTATGAGGTACGTGTCGGCATTGCGAACGAGGAGTTTCAGAGAGACACGGCTTCGTTTGATTCTACGGGAGGAGAGGTAATTGAGGCGAGACGGGTTTTCCAGAAAGATGGTCTGGCTATGACAGAAGGTTTTGTTCCTGACATCGTGATGATAAACAACGATTTTTCGGAGAAATGTCCAAAGACCCTCCATAATCTTCGTCAGCCCGTTCTGCCTCCCGTTGAAATAGGTTGGCACGCGAGAAAGAAGGATGTGCATTTCGAATTTTACAACCGTCTCTGCGGTGAACTTGCAGACATCCTGGAAGTGGACCCTTGGGTTATGTCGGTTGAAACTGTTTTGGAAAGCGGGGTGGATTTTGATTTTCCAGAGGACAGGGATCGCGTGTCCGCAAAGGTTGGGGAAATTCTCTCGAAGGTTAGAAGCGAGTATTCAAAAAGAAAAGTCGAACACGAGCCCTCGATTTTTGTCAAAAGTAACTCGGGCACCTATGGCATGGCTGTCAGCAGTGTAAGAGCCCCGGAAGACATAATCGAGATGAACTCACGTGACCGCAAAAGAATGCGGGTCTCAAAAGGGGGAGTGCCTGTTCGGGATGTGGTAATACAGGAAGGTGTGCCCAGCTCTCTTCGCGTGGGAGGTGGTCTTGTCGCAGAGCCGGTTGTTTACCTTGTGAAGTCCCGGGTGGCAGGGATGTTCTATAGGTTTAACCCTCTTCGGGGTGAACTTGAAAATCTTAATTCAAAAGGCATGGAGTTTCTTCAGAGCGATGGTTCTCCACATGGTGGAATTTCTCCGGCGTTTGATCTTGTCTCTAGAGTCGCTACTGTCGCGGCGGGCTACGAGATAGAGAAGGTGCTTATAGACGTTGAATGCTGAAATGCGCGGAGAAAAAGATTTTCCGACATCTGGGAAGTCCCTGATTTTTCTCGTTGTGGGTCCCGTTCTGGGTGCATTTCTTTTCTTTATAATGAAATCCTTCGGTTGGGGTAGCGATGCCTGCTGGACTGCCGCGGTTTCCACGGTATGCTCCATATGGTGGGTGTCTGAATCCATACCGATTCCCGTAACTTCCCTTCTGCCATTTGTTCTCTTTCCGGCTCTTGGGGTTCTTTCTCCCGGGGAAATCGGTGAGTCCTACGGAGCCCCACTTGTATTGCTGCTTCTTGGTGGACTCATGCTCTCAACGGCGATGGCTGGCAGCGGTGCGCACAGGCGACTTGCCCTTGTTATGGTCAATTTCTTCGGCGGGTCAAGCAACAGGAGACTCGTATTTGGTTTTATGGCCGCTTCAGCCGTGCTGAGCATGTGGATTTCCAATACAGCCACGACACTTATGATGCTTCCTGTGGCCCTTGCTGTGCTTGAAAAATCAGACGACAAGTCGCTTACGGTTCCCCTGCTCCTCGGAATCGCGTACGCGGCGAGTGTGGGTGGCATCGGAACGCCTATAGGAACTCCTCCCAACCTTGTGTTCAGCGAGATCTATTTCCAGAATACCGGCGTTGAGATTTCGTTTTTCACCTGGATGATCTGGGCAGTTCCGGTCGTTGTGATTTTCCTTCCGATAATCGCCCTTTATCTCACGCGCAATCTCCGAGGTTCAGGTGGTTTCGTTATGCCTGAAGCAGGACAGTGGAGTTCTCATGAGACAAGGGTGCTTGCGGTGTTTCTGATCACTGCGGTTACTTGGATGACACGTAGCGAGCCGTTTGGCGGATGGAAAACCTGGTTCGGTGTTCCGGGGGCAAACGACGCCGGGGTTGCACTTGCGGCGGTCATAGTGATGTTTATTGTGCCAAATGGCAAGGGAGGCAGGTTGCTTGACTGGGATACCGCGAGCAGCATCCCCTGGGGAATACTGATCCTGTTCGGTGGCGGTATAGCGATTGCCAAGGCTTTTATGACATCCGGGCTCAGCATGGCCCTTGGCGCAGTACTCTCCGGGCTTGGCGTTCTCCATATCGTTCTGATACTGGCTATTGCATGTCTTGCAATTACTTTTCTTACAGAACTCACAAGCAACACTGCCACCACGACCCTGGTGATGCCGATTCTGGCTGCTACTGCTATGGCAATGGACATTGAACCCGCACTACTGATGGTACCAGCGGCAATGAGTGCGAGCTGCGCTTTCATGCTTCCGGTCGCCACGGCACCGAATGTCGTTGTGTTCAGCGCAGGAGCTTTCTCGACGAAAGTAATGGCGAGGGAAGGACTGGCGCTTAATTTTATCGGTGTGCTTATTATTACAGCAGTGTGCGCGATTATGTTTTAGGATGAAGATAAAAGAGACAGAAGTATTACACGATAAAGGTCACTCCACGTTTTTCATCTTCATCAGAAATCCATTCTTTAAAGTCTGAAAAGCGGCTACCAGAACAAAGACTTTCAGCGGCTTTCAGCTTGGTTACGACAATGCGTTTTCCATCTAAGCTAGAAAATAATCCTGTCGCCTTTTTTAAGATTTGCCGCACTGTGCAATGAGTGAGGAATTGTCACCCGCCTCTTGACATCATTATTAGAAATTTCCACATTAGAAATTTTCATAGATATTTCTCCGTTATATTAAGGATACCAAGCAGTAAAAATACTAAAGGAGATAAAAACAGGACAGTCTTGCTGAAATGGGAGCAGCAGTGCCGTCGCCAAAACAGATTAAACTATCTCTCTCAGTTGGATTGAGTCTATGCCTGCGTTCGTGATAACGTCTGATACAAGCACTACAAGATCGCCCTGTTTCAATACCTGCTTTTCTTTTAGCAGCCCAAAAGCATCCTGTATTCTCTGTTCAGGATCTTCGGACTCCTCCATTAGGTGTGTAGCCACCGCCCTGTTCAGACATAGCTGGCGTTTTATTCTTCTATCAAAAGTTACGGCATGAATAGGCGTCTTGGCCGGTCTGCAGCTTGTCACAAGCTGGGCAATCAGCCCTTTCTTTGTTATTACAACAAGACATTTGGCGTCAATTGATTCGGCGAGTTCAATCGCTGAAGCCGCTATATGCTGCTTGAGGTCCTCTCTTATAAGAAGCTTGCCCATCTGCAGGCTCGTGAGCCTCTCTGCTCTCCGGGCTATTTTGTCTATATGCTCTATTGACCTTATCGGGTATTTCCCTATTGCCGTTTCTCCTGAGAGCATAACAGCGTCTACTTCCTCGTAGACTGCGTTTGAGACGTCCGTTACTTCCGCACGGGTAGGAATCGGGTTATCGATCATTGATTCGAGAAGATGGGTGGCTACTATCACTCTTTTGCCTTTCTCCTGACATTTACCGACTATCACTCTTTGTACGTCCGGCAATTCCTCAATGCTTATCTCGATACCGAGATCTCCCCTCGCGACCATGACAGCGTCTGATGCCTGAACGATTTCCTCCACGTTTCGAACCCCCTCCTGATCTTCTATCTTGGAGATGATTTTTATTTCTTCAGCCGCTGCTCCGAGAATTCCCTTGAGTTCTGAAACGTCCTGAGCTTCCCTGACAAAAGAAAGGGCTATGTAGTCCACTCCGTTTCTTATTCCGAACTCTATATCGGCTTTGTCCTTCTCTGTTATTGAAGGAAGGTTGACTCTTACCCCGGGCAGGTTGACATGACGATTGCTTTTCATAGTTCCTCCGTCGATCACCCTGCATTTCATTGTTGCATGGTCTTTTTTGAGAACCTCCAAGTTTATGAGACCGTTGTCCACAGTTATCTTCTCGCCTACCTGTACTTCGTTGATTATGTCTTCGTAATTTATATGGATTGAGGATTCTTCGACGTCATCAGGTCTTGCAGATACAATGATTACGTCTCCTTCATTTATCTGCAGGTCACTCTGCAGCACCCCAGTCCTGATTTCAGGTCCCTGGGTATCCATTATCAGTGCAATTGATTCTCCAACTTTCATGTTGATGGATTTTACCGTTTTGATTACTTCAAGGTGGCTTTTGTGAGTGCCATGCGACATGTTCAGGCGCACAGCGTTCATTCCTGCCTCGTACATTTTCATCAGCATTTCGTATGAACTTGTAGAGGGACCGGCGGTGCAGATTATCTTTGTTTTTCTAAAAGGTCTCATAAACGGGGAAATATGTCGGTAATTTCAGAAAATGCAAAGTCCTTTTAACCTTAAGTTAATGTGGAGGTGCTGAATGATGACTAAAATTAGTCTTTAAATCCACTCGCTTGAGAAAGACCCGCAGGTTTTCATATCAATGTGAAAAGCCGATACTGCCATTATTCGTAAGGCGGTTTATCAGGCTTTTCATTCTCTGGAGTAGATGATTTCTCTCCTGAAAGTTCAGGTGGCTCCAAGTGCAGACTTCTCTGTGTTTGCTTGAGGTGTTTTTCGGGAATATGACGCACAATATCGCCGGAATTATCACCCTCGACCGAGTCTAGCAGGGCCGGTTTTTCCTGCCGTTGCTTAGCGTCGCGGTAGCTTGCGCGCCCGATCATATGTGCTGCGAGCGGGGCGGTCAGAAACAGAAACAGGACGGCTGCCAAGCATTTCGCAGTCACGCTGATCTCGGGTAATCGCACTGCCACTGCCGTCAGGATCAGAGTTCCGGCAAGTGTTCCGGCCTTGGTCGAGGCATGCATCCGCGTTAGAACATCCGGTAGCCGGATGATACCGAGCGTCGCGACCAGAGCAAAAACTCCGCCCGAGAGTATGAGAAGTCCCGCAAGAATTTCGTTCATTGGTCTTTCTCCCGTTCGGCCTCACGACGACGGATGACCGACCGCTCGGCAAACCGTGCCATCGCTACCGTTGCCAGAAATCCCACGAGTGCGATAACAATCGCCACGTCGAGAAAAGTCTCTGCCCCCGAGAGGATTGCGTAGAGACCACAGAAAGCCACGATTGTGACCGTGATCATATCGAGCGCCACCACGCGGTCAGCGAGGCTTTCCCCCTTCGCAATCCGGTAGAAGCCAAGCCCGATCGAGAGCATCACCATTACAAAGCCCGCGTCGATAGAAAAAGCGAGAAACTCTTCAGGCGTCATTCGAATAACTCCCGCACCATGCGTTCCATACCGTGCTTCAGTTCTGCGATCAGTGCATCCGGGTCCTCTGCGAACATAGCATGCACAATCAGTGTCTTGCGGTCCTCGGTCACGTCGAGGCTAAGAGTTCCCGGAGTCAGCGAAATAAGGTTCGTGACCAGAAGTATCTCAATGTTACTTTTTACATCAAGTGGCACATGGAGGATTACAGGTTTTGAAAGATGTGTGGGTGTTACCACGTCCCAGGCCACACGGAAGCTCGATAGGATAAGCTCGTAGAGAAAGAACAGGACCAGCCGTACCAGCCGGTAGCTGCGCTTGAAATAATGGATCGGCTTATCGAACAGCAACGAGGTGAGCCAGAGCAACGCAAAGCCTAGGTGAAAGCCCACGACAAGCTGTAGCGGCGAAAAGTCGGCCCAGAGTGCCGACCAGATGAAGGCAAGGGCGATGTTCAAGACAAATATCTTCATGATCCGTCCCCCAGCACTGTATTGATATAGGCCGTCGGATTCAACAACTGGTCCGCAGCACGCTCGGCGAAGACGACTAGGGGCTCGGGCACGAGGCCAATTATGATCGTCACCGTTGCCAATGTGGCGATCGGCATAAGGAGCGGCCAGAGCAGCGATCTGTCGCAACCAGAAAGCCGCGGCTCAAAGCCCTGCGGATGAGGTTTCCAGAAAGCCTCGTCCCATATCTTTGTCATTGAAAAAATCGTTAGAAGCCCGACGACCAGTGCCACTCCGGCAACTAGCCAGGCCTCGATATCCAATGCGGCCTTTACGAGGAAGTACTTAGCCCAGAAACCCGACAAGGGCGGGAAGCCCGAGAGTGATAAGGCCGGGATCAAGAACAGAATCCCGAGGAGCGGGGCAGACCTGTAAAGCCCCCCAATCCGCGCAAGCTCGGTCGACCCAGCGATTCGCTGTACGACGCCCGCGACAAGGAACAAGTTCGCCTTCACGATGATATGGTGGACAATATAGAATACAGTGCCAACGATAGCAAGCGGGGTCATCAGTGCAAGCCCCAGAACCATATATCCGATCTGGCTTACTATGTGGAAACTCAGAATTTTCCGGAAATCCGATTGCGCGGCGGCCCCAAGAACACCCACGACCATGGTGAAACAAGCGACCCACAGCAGAATCGTGTGCGTGACCCCCACATCATGGTCAAAAATCAGAGTGAACATTCGTATGAGAGCATAAACCCCGACTTTCGTCAGAAGCCCTGCGAACACCGCGGAAACGCTGAAGGCTGGTGTGTGATAGGCCGCAGGCAGCCAGGAAAACAGCGGGAAGACCGCCGCCTTGACCCCGAAGGCAATCATGAACATGACTGCTATAACCGTCAGCAGCGGCTTCCGATCGCTCTCGGCCACAGCGAGACTCAGATCTGCCATGTTGAGAGTTCCGGTCACACCGTAAAGAAGCCCGATGCCCGTGAGAAACAGGATAGTCGAAACGAGATTCAGTGCAACATATTTGATCCCGCCTTCAATCTGATCACGTGTCCCGCCCAGTATCAGGAGCCCGAAGGAGGAAATTAGCATCACCTCAAACCAGACATAGAGGTTAAAGAGATCACCGGTCAGAAACGCCCCTATTACGCCAGCTATCAGCGTTTGAAAAAGCGCATGATAGCCTAGCCGCTCCTCCTCAGGGCGGATATCGCCCAGTGCATATATCGCGACGGCCAGCCCTATGATACCAGTGACAACCACCATCACAGCACTCAGA
>JAPOSJ010000246.1 GCA_026709745.1 Candidatus Dadabacteria bacterium
CTATTGTCCATTCCAACTAGTGTTTATTAAAACGCAAATACGAGTAGAGCTATACCTCGGGCGTAGTGATATTGCGGAGAACCAGTTTCTTTTTAAGGAGCTTGAAAAACGGAAGGAAGAAATTGAAAAAAACTTTGGAGAAAAACTTATTTGGAACCAGAAAGAGGACAGAAAAGCATTGTTAATCCAATTCAGAAAATCTTCCGACTGTTATAACGAAGAGAACTGGCCCGATATGATTGAATGGCTTATCTCAAACATGACTTTGCTTGAGAAAGCTCTAAAAAAACCTCTTGCGGAAGCGGGTTCAAAGCTAAAAGGTCTCCAGATTACTGAATCTGGTGACTAATGATCAAGAAAATGAGCTACACAAGGTAAGAGAAAATAAAAATAAAAACAAAACCGAAGATGATAAACGAACTAAGAATGATCAAACACCTGATGGACATCATACGGATAGACAGTCCGTCAAGAAGGGAAAGAAACGTAGCGATAAGGCTTGAAGAGGAGATGAAAGATCTCGGTGCCGAATGTTTCTATGACGATGCCGGCGATAAAGTCGGCGGGGATACTGGAAATCTCATAGTAAAGGTTCCCGGAACGAAAAAAAACGCCCCACCCTTTTTTCTCTGCTCCCACATGGATACCGTAAGCCCGGGAGAGGGAATAAAGCCAATAGTGCAGGACGGCATTATGAGAAGCGATGGTACTACAATACTCGGAAGCGACGATAAAAGCGGCGTCTCCATAATAGTCGAGGCACTTCGCAGTCTTAGAGAAAACGATATCCCACACTCAGACATAGAAGTGGCTTTTACAATCTGCGAAGAGGTCGGCCTTCTGGGGGCAAAATTTCTTGACACATCAAACTTTAAAAGCCTCTACGGAATAGTACTTGACAGCAGTACCCCACAAAGACTGGTGCTCAGGTGCCCATGCTCAGACATCATGGACGTTAAGATACACGGCGTCGAGGCCCATTCAGGACTCTGCCCAGAAAATGGAATAAGCGCTGTGGAAGTCTTAAGCGACGCGATCTCTAGAATGAAGCTCGGAAGGATAGACCATGAAACAACGGCAAATATAGGAAAAGTAAACGGGGGATCCGCCATAAACATAGTTCCAGGATTGGTTGAAGTAAAAGCTGAAGCACGAAGCCATGACCCGGAAAAACTCGACGTGCAAATACAGCACATGCGCGAATGCTTTATAGAAGCAGCCCAGAGCAGAGAGATGTTCCTTGACGAAGAACGGCTCTGTGCACGCGCGGAGATAAAGACAGAACGTGTTTACCCGGTAATGAATGTCTCTCCGCAGGCAAACGTCACAAAACTTGTACTCAAAGCCGCTGATAACCTTCACCACGACATAGAACTTCACACAAGCGGCGGAGGATGCGACGCAAACTATATAAACGAGAAGGGGATTGAGTGCGTAAACCTAGGAACCGGAATGTACGAACTTCACACCGTAAACGAATACCTTATGATTGATGAATTTCGAAGATCGGCGGAGATAGTTTTTGAAACCATAAAGCTCCACTCGGAAAGCAACTGAGCTATGAAGGCACTTATACTGGCAGATCACGGAAGTACTGTGAAAGAGGCAAACGCCCTTCTTGAGAAAGTGGCTGAGAGGGCGAGGGCTTACACGGGTTCACCATTTGATATTGTTGAGTCCTCCCATATGGAGCTTTGCGAACCGTCAATAGAACAGGCTTTTCGCAAGTGCATCGCGGCCGGGGCGACGGACATAACAGTGCACCCTTACTTTCTCGCACCGGGAAGACACTCAAAGTCCGATATTCCCAGAATGGTGGCAGAAGCAGCTCGGAATTTTCCGCAAGTAAGTTACAGGGTTACAGAACCGCTTGGGCTTCACGACAAGATAATAGAAGTTGTATTTGAAAGATCGCTTGGATAACACCCATACAAAACCTGATGAGAAAGTATTCAGCGGTGCTTTTTGACTTTTTCGATACGCTTGTAATGTTTGACCCCTCACTTCTGCCCGAGGTAAGAATTGACGGAGAGGTGCGCAATTCAACCGCCCAACATGTTTTCACGCAGATGCGCTCAAGCCTAGAAGGAATGGAATTTTCAGACTTCTATATGCCTTTTGTTGAGAGTTACACAGAACTTCTTGAACTCAGGAAAAAGGACTTGAGAGAATATCCTAACAGAAAAAGGTTTGAAATATTCCTTGAGAAGACTGGCATTAAAGGAGATCATGACTTGCCTGACAGATTTGTACACTCACACATGGAAAGCCTCTGCGGAGCAGCTGTGTATCCGAAACATCACACCGAAGTTCTTTTCTACCTCCGGGAAAAAGGATGCAGGCTTTCTCTGGTCTCGAATTTCGATCACGCTCCAGCTGTGCGTAAACTGCTCGGGAGATTTGGGATTACGGATTTTTTCGAAAATATAGTGATATCAGAAGAAGTGGGTTGGAGAAAACCTCACAGGAAAATATTTGAATTAGCTCTTGCTGAACTTGATGAGAGTCCGCAAAATGCTATTTTCATAGGGGACAATCTCGAAGCAGATATAGTGGGATCCTCACGGCTCGGAATTGATTCTGTGTGGGTAAAGAAAAAAGAACAAGCCACACAGGCAGAACCAGATTTCATCATAGAAGACCTCATAGAACTAAGAGATATAATCTAGAAAATATCGTTTTGATGAAAAGACTTGCCCGTACGGAGAAAAGACTGCCTTCCATAAGGAAGGGAATCAAGTTGCTCACCATACAGCAGATGCTTGAGAAAAAATCTCTCCTCTACGCAGACAAGGTCGCCTATTGCACAAGAAAAAAGAATCTGTCATTAAGTTGCCTTACCTTCAGTGAAGTTTTCACTCTTTTTACTGGGTTTGCAGCCCACCTCAGATATCTGGGTATTAAAAAAGGAGACCACATCGCCATAGTGGGAGAAAACAGTCCACAGTGGGCAATCTCTTACTTCGCGGCAATATGGGCGGGTGCCATTGCTATCCCTCTTGACGCAAGAGCGAAAACGGAGCACACAAAACAGATTCTAGCGCTTTCAGATTCAAGGTTCCTTATCGCCTCGCCACCCTTTGCAAAAGCACTTGGCAATGAAGGGACTGTCGAGCATCTAATACCAATGGAGGAGGCACTTGAAACAGAGAGGGACACCCGAGAAGCCATACCCCCTGAAAAAACAGAACCTCATGACATAGCTGATATAGTCTTCACATCGGGAACTACCGGCAACCCCAAGGGAGTAATGCTCTCCCACAAGAACATAATGTCCAACCTCGGGATGCTTTACAGTGCTTTTCCTATAACCGATAAAGATACCTCCTTCTCAATACTGCCAATACACCATGTGTATGAGAGAATAGTCGGAATACTGCTGTCTTTTTACTGCGGGCAGAAAGTGTTTTTCGCACAAAGCATAAAACCGAACGAGATGCTCTCTGATCTAAAGGTGGCAAGACCTACAGTGTGGCTCAACACTCCCCTTATACTCGAGAGGCTGCTCGGGAGAATAGAGCAGGCTAAGACAAAAAACTTTTTCACAAAGTCCCTGCCCTGCTGGCTCTTCGGAAAAATGGCCAAAAAACAACTGGGGCTTGATCGCCTGAGACTCATAGTAAGCGGCGGAGCATCTTTGCCTGGGGCGGCTTCCGAGGGACTTCAAAAATACGGATTCCCCCTTCTTCAGGGATATGGAATGAGTGAGACATCCGCTGTCATAACCGCAAATCCTTTCTCAAGACCAAAAAATGCAAGCGGTGGCATGGTGCTTGAGAACTGTGAGGTCGAGATAAGGGACGCAGACCAGCAAGGAGTCGGGGAAATATGCGCCATGGGTCCGAATATAATGCGGGGTTACTACAAAAACTCCTCGGCGACAGAAGAGATTCTCTCGGATGATGGATGGCTCAGAACTGGCGATCTTGGTTATTTTGATGACGAAGGCTACCTCTATATAACCGGAAGGAAGAAATCAATTATCGTAACGCGGGGAGGAAAGAATATCTCTCCCGAGGAGATCGAGGAAAAACTCACCTCGCTTGAGACGGTTGAAGAAGCAGTTGTGTTCAGCCCGGATGATGAAAGGATGCAGGCCGTTATATTCCCAGAGGCAGGAGAAATTTCAAGAAGACTTGACCCCTACCCTAAATATGGAGATGATGAGAGAATCTGGGATATTCTCAAAAGCGAGATAACACGACTTAACCGTCGCATTGAAGCCCATAAAAGAATAAGCCATTTCGCAATTGCAAGAAAAGAACTGCCGAAAACAACCACAAGAAAGGTAAAAAGGTACCTTTTTATCGGCATGGACATACCCAGGACAATAAAATTCATCTATCCCCCGGAGGACAAATGAACAAATCATCTCTCCAGTTCGCTCTGGACCATGGCCTTATAAAGAGCGAGTACGAAAAGATAGTCGATACTCTGGGCAGAGAACCTAACTCAACAGAAATTGGAATCTTGGGAGCTATGTGGTCTGAACACTGCTCCTACAAAAGCTCAAGAGTGCACCTCCGAAAATTCCCTACGACTGGAGCGCAGGTTATACAGGGCCCTGGAGAGAACGCCGGAGTGGTAGACATAGGAGACGATGACTGCGTCGTCTTTAAAATGGAAAGCCACAACCATCCCTCCTTTATAGAACCTTATCAGGGAGCCGCCACAGGGGTCGGTGGGATACTCAGGGACATATTCACCATGGGTGCAAGGCCAGTGGCACTTCTGAACTCTCTTCGTTTTGGAAACCCCGACCTTCAGAAAACGAAATTCCTAGTTGACGGAGTTGTATCGGGAATAGCAGGTTATGGAAACTGCATGGGGATCCCCACGGTGGGAGGAGACATATATTTTGATGAGTGTTACAACGGAAACCCTCTTGTAAACGCCTTTGCTCTAGGGGTAGCAAAAAAAGACAACCTCTTCCGCGGATACGCATCGGGCAGGGGAAACCCCGTTATATACGTCGGATCAAAAACCGGAAGAGACGGAATACAGGGAGCTATCATGGCGTCGGACACCTTTACAGAAGAAACCGAAGAGAAAAGACCCGCTGTACAGGTAGGAGACCCGTTTACAGAAAAACTCCTCCTTGAAGCCTGCCTTGAGCTTTTTAAAACCGACTGTGTTGTAGGGATACAAGACATGGGTGCCGCGGGACTTACATCCTCTTCAACAGAAATGGCCGACCGTGCGGGAACCGGGCTTGAAATCGAAATTGATAGGGTTCCCAGACGGGAAGAAGGGATGACTCCTTATGAAGTCTTGCTTTCAGAGTCGCAGGAAAGAATGCTCGTCGTTCTGGAAAAAGGCAAAGAGGATACGGCACGGGATATCTTCAGAAAATGGAACCTTGATTTCTCAGTAATAGGAAAGGTTACAGACTCAAAGAAACTTACGGTCGTGCAAGAAGGGGAGGTGGTCGCTGACCTACCGGTGAGTCTCATAACCTCGGACGCTCCCATGTACACAAGACCGGTTAAAAAACCTGCCTATCTTGAAAAGATAAAGAGACTGACCTCGCAGGACATTCCAGAAGCAGAGAACCTTCAGGAAGTTTTTCTCAAGATTCTTGCTTCTCCCACCATCTCCAGCAAAAGATGGGTGTACGAGCAGTATGACCATATGGTAAGAACCGACACTCTTCTGGGACCAGGAGCGGACTCCGCAGTAATCAGGCTCAAGAAAACCCTAAAAGGGATTGCAATGACATCTAATGTAAATTCTCGATATTGCTATTTAAATCCTTATAAAGGAAGTAAAATAGCTGTTGCAGAAAGTGTCAGGAATCTCGCCTGTTGCGGTGCTTTGCCTCTTGCAATCACAGACTGCCTTAATTTCGGGAACCCCGAGAAACCGGAGATAATGTGGCAGTTTGAGCAAAGCGTCAAAGGTATGTCGGAAGCCGCAAAGGTATTTGACACGCCAGTTGTAAGCGGCAACGTCAGTCTTTACAACGAAACCGAAGGTGTAGCCATATTCCCTACCCCTGCTGTGGCAATGGTAGGTCTTGTAAAAGATACCGACAAAATCGTCACATCCTGGTTTCAAGATCCCGGAGACCTAGTAATCTTGCTTGGTGGAGCTATTGAAGAAGATATTGGAGGAAGCGAATATCTTAAAACCACCCACGGCATAATTGATGGAGAACCGCCTTCAGTTGATCTTCACAAGGAAAAAAGACTTGCCAAAATGTTGATTGCCTGTGCTTCTCAAAGTATAATCAAGTCTGCACATGACATATCCGAGGGCGGATTAGCTGTGGCGCTTGCGGAATGTTGCTTCAATCCGGATGGCACAAGAGGGGTTCTTGCAAAAGCGCTTGACACAAATGAAAACTCTCTTAGAAGCGACCTGTTTCTTTTCTCTGAAACGCAGTCCAGAGTAATAACCAGCATAAATGATGAGAACTGGAGAAAAATAAAAGAAATTGCAGGTGATTATAGTATCCCTGTGCTGCTCATCGGAGTGGTTACGGATGACGACAGATTCTGTATTGAGAATTCGGTTGACATGAGAATCTCAGAAGTTCACGATGCATGGTCCGGGGGATTTAAGAGAAGCCTTTCAATAACAGAGGGGCAAAAAATAAATGGCTAAGCTACGTGAAGAGTGCGGGGTCTTTGGAATATATAATCATCCGGCTGCCGCCAACTTTACCTATCTTGGTCTCTATTCACTGCAGCACAGAGGTCAGGAAAGTGCCGGCATAGTATCAACCGACGGCAGGAAGCTGTATTCTCAACGGGAAATGGGCCTTGTAACAGAAGTTTTTGATGAAGATTCCATATCCAATCTGCTGGGCACCACCGCTATAGGACACGTTAGATATTCCACAACAGGCTCAAGCAACAGCAAAAACACACAGCCCCTCATAATGAATTACGAGAAGGGAGAGCTTGCAGTCGGCCACAACGGTAACCTCACAAACGCAAAAATCCTCAGGCATGAACTTGAAAAAAAAGGTTCCATATTCCAGTCGACAACGGATACCGAGGTGATAGTCCACCTCATAGCGAGGTCTAAGGAAAAAACCTTTCTCGGAAGAATCATAGAAGCCCTTACAGAATGCAGGGGGGCATATTCCCTTTTATTCCTTACGCCCAAAGGTATTGTCGCCGCACGTGACCCCCATGGGTTCAGACCCCTTGTCCTTGGAAAAATTGATGGCTCTTACGTTGTGGCTTCCGAAACATGCGCTTTTGAACTCATAGAAGGTGATTACATAAGAGAGATAAAACCCGGCGAGATAGTATTCATAAACGAAAACGGAATCAAGTCATTTAACCCCCTTCCAAAGAAACAGCACAGGTACTGCGTGTTTGAGAATATATATTTCTCTAGACCCGATTCTTTTCTCCAAGGAAAAAATATCTACCAGATGAGAAAAGACATGGGCCGCCAGCTCGCAATCGAGTGTCCGGCAGACGCGGACATAGTCGTAGCAGTTCCGGATTCGGGAACACCCGCTGCCATGGGATATGCCGAGCAGATGGGAATTCCTTTTGAGACCGGATTTCTGCGAAGCCACTACATAGGAAGAACTTTCATTCAGCCTCAGCAGTCAATACGAAACTTCGGAGTGAAACTGAAGCTGAGCGTGATAAAAGATGTTATACGAGGAAAGAAAGTAGTTGTGGTTGATGATTCAATAGTAAGAGGTACAACCAGCAGAAAGATTGTCAAAATGATACGCGATGCAGGCGCCAGCGAAATTCATATGAGAATAAGTTCCCCTCCTATGAAGTTTTCGTGCTATTACGGCATAGATACTCCTCTTAAGGAAGAACTCATAGCGCATTCGCTCGAAGTGGAGAAAATAAAGGACTATATAACCTCTGACACTTTGGGATATTTAAGCAGTGAGGGAATAACCAAAGCTGTTGCCAAAGGCAAAAATCCTCTTAACGAAAAGTCAAGCTACTGTTTTGCGTGTTTTGACGGAAATTATCCCGTAGAAATACCAGACAAGAAAGTATCACATCAGCAGATGGATCTTTTCTAGATTCTTCTGCCGCATTGAAACTGGAAATTCCTGCTTATTATACGGCCGAAAGTTTTCCGAGGATTTCCTCAAGTTTCTTTTTGTGGCTCTGAAACTCCTTAAGTTTTCCCCTCTCCTTTTCCACAACATCCATGGGGGCACGACTGATAAATTCCCTGTTCGCAAGCTTGCCTTCCGTTTTTTCAAGATCTTTTGAAACTTTCGTAAGATCTCTGTTCAGTCTTGAAATTTCTTTCTCCAGATCAAGCAGATCTTCAACAGGCATGATTATTTCCACTCCAGAGACGATTTCCGAGACTACTTTTCCCTGAAAATCCCCACCGCAGACAACACAGTTGCCAAGAGAAGCCATCCCGAGGATAATCTCAAGATTTCCCTTAAGAACATTCTCCGTCTTAGAGTTTTTGGAATTAAGATGGACCGATACTTTCTCGGAGGGATGAACCCCGACAATCGCCCGCAAGTTCCTTATCCCAGTCACAACGCTTTTTATAAGTTCAATCTGCCGCGACTCTTCTCTGAATATCTCTTTATCCCTAACAACTGGATAGCTGGTTTTAAGAACACTTTTGCAATCAAGTCCTTCCTCTTCGGGAAGACTGATTTTCTTTTTCCTGAATATTCCAAAAATTTCCTCGGTAATATAGGGTGCGAAAGGATGAAGCGCACGTAGGGAACGGAGCAGCACCCTTACAAGCACATTAAGGGTGGTTTTCTTTGAGTTATCATCCTCTCCGTAAAGTGAAAACTTGGATATCTCAACATACCAGTCGCAGTAATCATCCCAGATAAAGTGATAAAGCGCTTGGGAAGCCTTATCGAATTCGTAGTTCTCAACAAACTTCTCGACTTCGCCTAAGGTGAAATTAAATCTGCTTAGAATCCACCTGTCAGAAACGCTCAGAGAAGAGCTTTCAAGATCGGAGTCGGAAATAAGCCCTGGCTCAATGTTAATAAACACGAACCTCGCAGCGTTCCATATCTTGTTCATAAAGTTTCTGTATCCTTCAATGACCGGAAAAGTGAGTTTTATATCTCTTCCCTGGGCTGCAAGGGCAGAAAGGGAGAAACGAAGCGCGTCTGTGCCGTATTTCTCGATCATGTCAATAGGGTCAATAACGTTACCCATCGTCTTACTCATCTTGCGACCTTTGGCGTCCCTTATGAGGCCATGAACATAAACATTCCTGAAAGGCACACCCTTCATGAACCTTAGTCCGAGCATTATCATCCTCACAAACAAAAAAAAAATGATATCAAAACCGGTAACAAGACATGATGTCGGATAG
>JAPOSJ010000015.1:0-4807 GCA_026709745.1 Candidatus Dadabacteria bacterium
CACAGCCAACAACACCGATACAACCACCAAACCGCCTCCCTCAAACAATAGTCCTACAGCCGATGCGGGAGCTGATATGACAGTAGATTAAGCGATACTGACGAAGTGACAGTCACAGTAAGGGAAGAGGAAACAATTACTGAAATGGAAGAAGAACCCGACTTGGTAAGGGAAGAGGAGGGAGGAGGATGTTCAGTTGCTTCAGGTGAATCTGGAAGAAGTGTGTTATCTGGCATGGCATTGAATCTGCTTTTGATAATGTCCAGTCTTGTGAGTGTTTTTCAGAGAAGACGGCAGATATGTGTTCACAGAGGGGGTAGTTGGGTTCCTGTTCGGCAGAAATATTCCATGCTGCTACAGAATCAGAATTCACGGTTCTCTTGGCTCTGGGGGTCAGGCCAGGGCGGCTTTTTGTCTTTTTCTGAAACCGAGAGAATACAGCCAGTCATTCTGTGTATATGTTTTTCCAATATGCTCACGACCGAACAAAAGTGCTGCCATCACACTTTCTGTGAATCACTTCCCCGCTAACATAGGAGATATTCCCCGCACTAAGCTTTCAATGCTCAGAAGGCTCTAGTAGGACATACTCAGATCTAATCGCTGAATTTGAAAATTGTTCCCTTCCTATCCACATCAGTTTTTTCTGAAAGGGCATGGGAAACTATAGGAAGGGCTATTGTGGCATCGCAGTAGCACTGAACTAGGCTGCCTTCCGGATTTTCTTTTCCCCAGGAAACCGCCTCTTTGAACGTGCATCCCGAGAGTCCTCCCCACTGTGGGGAATCGGTCGTGATCTGGATTGCGTATTTGTGAGGATAGTAGGTTTCCTGCGGACCGGTTCCCTTACGGTTAAGTCCTGCCGTTCTTCCAGGAACCTTTCTGTCCTCGTAGAGAAGGTCGCCCGTGACGGCGAAAAGCTGAATGAAGTCTTTTGGAACCCCACCACCTATGTAAATCACTCCCGTGTCAGTGACGTACTTGCCCATCTCCATGAACTCCACGTAGTCCTGTATGGCATCGATGGTAAGATGGTGACCCCTGCTTTGTGCTATGAGCGCCGCATCTCCGTAGGGACTGTCCGCTATGGCAGGACAGAAAACGGGAACTTCATTTCTCGTGGCCGTGGCAACTATGCTATTTATATTTTTTTTGTCGAGCCAGTGTCCGCATCTTTTGAGGAATTCTCTTGAGGAATAGCTTCGAGACTTATCGAGGGTCATTATGAATTCTGCCAGAAGTTCCGTCATCTCAAGGTAGTCGGCCTCCGCTCCATAAACATCGTAGTAGCGGTTTACCCCTGCGGAGAAAAGTTTCGCATCGTCTTCGCTCGGATTTCCCTGCCAGTACGAAAATCCCATCGCTTCCACTATGTCCTCGGAAATGTTTGCTCCAGTGGGAATAAGAACGTCTATATAGCGGTTCTCAATGAACCAGTTTATTATTTTCCACTGCCCGGTAGTGGAAAGGGAACCCGCATAGCCGAAAAATATTGTAAGGTCGGGAGCTTCCACCATCTTGTGAAAAACATCTGCAACTCTGCCGAGGTTTTTTCCCTGAAATCCTGTCTCCGCCATCTCCTCAAGCAGCTTTGAGATAAGCTTTTCATCTGAAACTTCTATCGCTTTCACCTTCTTTTTCAGGTAGCCAGATTCTTCTTTCAAGTTTTTCTCTCCAAATTAAACCCTTATGTCAACGATCCTTTTCGGCACGTAGACGAAATTCTTTATCTCCCGCCCCGCTATGTACTCAGCCACACGGCTGTCGGAGAGGGCCGCTTCCCTTGCCGTTTCCTCATCTGAGTCCGCTTTTATGGATATCTGGTTTCTTACCCTAGAGTTAACCCGCACCGGGATTGTTATCTCAGCGCCCTCAAAAGATTCCTCATCCCACTTTATCCATTCCTTGTCGACAAGATTCCCACTCTCTCCCGAAAGCTCCCAGATCTCTTCGGCGAAATGCGGGGCCATGGGGTAGAGCAATCTGGTTATAACAAGCAGAGCCGGTCGGGCATCTTCTCTTCCTACTTCCTTTTCCTTCCAGAGAGAGCCGAGCTCGTTGAAAAGCTCCATTACGGCCGAGATGGCGGTATTGAACTTGAAGCTTTCAATGTCCTCCGTGACTTTCCTTATTGTCCTGTTGGTCGAGGCCTCAAGCTCGGTTGCTTTTCCTTTCGCGGAGAATTTCCCACTGTGCTCTCCGTTTTGCGGTTCTGAGAGAAGCTCCGTCGCAAAACGCCATACCCTGCCGAGAAACCTGAACATTCCGTTTACTCCACGCTCGCTCCATTCAAGGTCTTTTTCCACCGGGGCTGCAAAAAGCATGAACATCCTAACCGTGTCCGCCCCGTAACGTGCTATCATGTCGTCGGGGTCAACCGTATTGCCGAGAGATTTTGACATCTTGGCCCCGTCTTTTACTACCATTCCCTGAGTGAGAAGATTCTCAAAGGGTTCATCGAGTTTGAGAAGTTCGAGATCGCGAAGCGCTTTCGTGAAAAACCTCGAGTAGAGCAGGTGGAGTATGGCGTGCTCTATTCCTCCTATGTACTGATCCACCGGAAGCCAGTAAGAGGCTTTTTGTGGGTCAAACATGCCATCTTCAAAATCAGGGGATGCGTATCTGAGAAAGTACCAGGATGATTCCATAAACGTATCCATCGTGTCGGTTTCACGTCTTGCGGGTTCTCCGCACTCGGGACATACTGTGGCCGTGAAGCTCTCGATTTTGGAAAGAGCGGGAATACGTTGTCCGTCGATATCTATTTCAAGCGGAAGCTCCACGGGAAGATCAGAGTCGGGTACGGGCACTTCTCCGCAGCGCTCGCAGTGGATTATTGGTATGGGCGCTCCCCAGTACCTCTGCCTTGAGATTCCCCAGTCCCGAAGGCGGTAGTTTGTTCTGGTTCCGCCTGCGGAGTTCTCCTCGAGAAACCCTGCTATTTTCGCAAAGGCCTCCTGAGATGTAAGTCCCGATAGCCACCCGGAGTCCCCGAGAGTTCCTTTTTCAGTAAAGGCCCGTTCCTCTATATCAAATTCGTTTCCGTCTTTGGGGAAAATCACCTGCTTTATCCCGAGACCGTATTTTTTCGCGAATTCCCAGTCCCTCTGGTCATGTGCGGGCACGCTCATAACCGCTCCCGTTCCATAGCTCATCAGCACGAAATTTGCTGTCCACACCGGTATTTTCTCTCCGCTTATGGGGTGTGTGGCGTCTATTTCAAGGGAAACTCCGCTTTTTTCCACGGTTTCGATCTCCGCCTCGGAAACCAGAGTCTTACGGCAACGGGAAATGAAGTCCGCAACATCGGGCCGATTCTTCGCCACTTCGCCCGCAAGAGGGTGCTCGGGGGCAAGTGCCAGATAGGTCACTCCCATTATTGTATCGGGCCGAGTGGTGAATACCTTGAGGGGCATTTCCTGCCCGTCAACGCGGAACTCCGCTTCCACTCCCTCGGATCTGCCTATCCAGTTTTTCTGCATGGTTTTTACTGCATCCGGCCATCCCGTCATGTGCTCAAGTTCACCCAGCAGTTCCTCTGAGTAATCGCTTACCCTCAAAAACCATTGAGGTATCTCTTTTTTTTCCACAACCGCACCTGAGCGCCACCCCCTGCCGTCAATTACCTGCTCATTGGCGAGGACAGTCTGGTCAACCGGATCCCAGTTCACAACCGAGGTCTTTCTGTAGGCGAGTCCCTCGCGATGAAGCCGGGTGAAAAGCCACTGCTCCCAACGGTAATATTTAACGTCGCAAGTAGCGATTTCCCTGCTCCAGTCATAGCTGAATCCAAGACGCATTAGCTGCTGCTTCATCTGTTCTATGTTGCCCCGTGTCCAGATAGAGGGATGTATAGAATTCTGTATGGCGGCGTTTTCCGCCGGGAGGCCAAAAGCGTCCCACCCTATGGGATGCAGGACGTTAAAACCCCTTGCCCTTTTGAATCTTGAGACGACATCCCCGATGGTGTAATTTCTCACGTGCCCCATGTGGATTCTTCCCGACGGGTAGGGAAACATCTCAAGGACATAGTATTTTTTCCTTGTGTTATGCTCCGAGACCCTGTAGGTACCTTTTGCCGACCAGAAATCCTGCCACTTTTTCTCGATTTGCTGAGGTTTGTAATCTGCCATTTTTCAGGGGAAAACGCCTTTAGGATTCAAGGTAAGAGATTTTCTTAAATATGTTCTAATTCTAATTAAAATTGTTTCTGCTTTCAAACACCTTCACCTGTGAAGATGCAGATTCTGTTTTGCGCGTACTTTTTAGCCACTGACTGACGTTTGTGTTAGAATTTTCCTCAGGCAAGAAATGAATTCCAGTGAATTTTACAAGGCAACGCAAGCGCTTTCCAGCTATCTTCGGTTCTGCAAGGAGATTGGTATAGATGAATTGCCGCTGGGAGTTATCAAGGGGGCTGCTGATATAACTGACATGGAAAAAAACGAGATCTCTTTTTTACCTGATTCCGGAAAGCTGAGCGGTTTGTCGACTGCCCAGACGCTTTCGGAGATAAGGGAGGAACTTGGAGACTGTACAAGATGCCGTCTTTGCGAGACCAGAAAGAGCATAGTTTTTGGAGAGGGCAACCCCCAGGCTAGGCTGGTATTTGTAGGAGAGGGCCCTGGAAGGGATGAAGACATAAAGGGAAGGCCTTTTGTCGGAAGGGCTGGGCAACTGCTTACCAAGATAATCCAGGCTATGAAGCTTGAGAGAAAGGATGTATATATATGCAACGTGGTAAAATGCAGACCTCCGGGAAACAGGAACCCGGAACCTGACGAGGTGGCAAGCTGCGAACCATTTC
>JAPOSJ010000015.1:4817-9081 GCA_026709745.1 Candidatus Dadabacteria bacterium
TAGAGAGCATAAATCCTGAGATCATCGTCTGTCTAGGGAGTGTTGCAACCGGGCTAATGCTCAAGCTTAAGAACTTCAGGATGGGGCAGCTGAGAGGCACTTTTCACCAGTACGGAAACTCAAAGCTCATGATCACTTACCATCCCGCCGCACTTCTTCGGAACCCGTCTTTTAAGAAGCCGGTGTGGGAAGATATGAAACTTGTCATGAAGGAACTCGGTATACCTCTAAGCGGGTGATTAGCTCAGTGGATTAGAGCACAGGCCTCCGGAGCCTGGGGTCGGGGGTTCGAATCCCCCATCGCCCGCCATTGCAGCTTGGACAAGTGGTTTCAGAATCCGAAAATTCAGAGTAACTTTATGCAGATTGGGACTACAGATACCCAATCAGGATAATGTCAATTTCACGGCTAAAGGGAAGCAGTTCCTTATAAAAACATAAAATGTACCCATGCCCTACAGGAGTTTTGATGTTTCGCAGGAAATCAAAACCCCAAAGCCCCGAGTTATGCACGGATGCGGTTTTTTTGATTTCAATCGGGTGAATACAGCTGTCTTGTTTGATCAGAAGATCCACTTCACGCCTTTCCTTGTCGGCATAATAATAGACGGGGACGCGGGAACCGTTATGTGTATGCAACTTGATGATTTCAGATACCGCATAAGTCTCAAGCATGGCCCCCGCCATGGCGCCTCTTTCAAGAACTTCAGGGTTTGTCCACTTGGTTAGAAAGCAGCAACGCCAGGTGTCCATAAAGTAGAACTTGGGTGTTTTAAGAAGGTGCTTTGAGGTGTTTTTAAAATACGGCTGTATAGTAACAAGCCCGGTAGCCCTCAGAACGTTGAACAATGATTTGACCGTGGGTTCACTTGGAACCCCTCTGTTTTGAAACTTCGCGGGAATTAAGCATCTGTCCTGTCCAGGCGGCGGCTATCTGTATAAAGTTCTGAAAGGACATGAAGTCATTGATTCTTAAGTAGTCCCCTACATCACGCTCGATGTAAGTCAAAACATAAGACTGATAGAAGCGATGCCAACTCTCCCCTTACTCGGAGACCACTTGCGGGTATGTTCTCCCCCAGATTTTCTCGAATACTTGCTCCACATTGAGTGTCTAGGCGATTTTCTCCCATCCCTTGAGAATTTCTACCGTGGGAATAAAAGAAGAAGTTTCGGGTCGCCCTTGTTCTTCTGCTAGGGAAATTCCTTGGAGGTCAAGCATGGCTACCCTACAGGTGAGAGACTCTGAGACATTTTTCATCATAGAGAACTGCTAGGACCCCGTAAGCCAGAACAGGACATTTTTTCCGGCTTCTTCAATGATGATCTTGATGTAAGGAAAAAGCTCCGGGACGTACTGAACTTCATCAATCAGAACGGGAAGCTTTAACCTGTCAATGAATCCGCCTAGGTTCTGTTTCGCTGAAAAACGTGTATCGGGTTTGTCAAGTGACACATATGAAAGTTTCCGTACAGCTAGCTTGCGGAGCAGGGTAGTTTTTCCGACTTGTCTTGGGCCGGTAAGAAGAACTATTTTGAAAGCCAGGGTTGCCTGCTTTGCTGTGTGTTTTAGTGCTCAGTCTGTCAAATTGATTCGTTTTAAGATGGGGACCCACTATTTTCTGAGCACGGTATACATGGTTTTTTCGTCAGACCATCTGATCTTCTCAGGATCTTCATAGTATTCGCGGATATTTTTCGTGAATTCCGCCAAGGCTCTTTCAAACTCCTGAGTTTCGTAGAGATAGAAAGTCGAATAGTGTTTGCTCTGCGCTCTTTCGACCAGTTCCTGCAAAGAATTTTCCCTGGCTAGAGTGAATGTTCTCGTCTCAATGAGTTCAAGCCCGGATGTTGCCTTGATCTCCGATACAAGCCTGTCTGTGTTGTAAAGTTCCGATTCCTTCTGGTTATAGGACGGAAAATGCTTTCCCCATACGTTTTTCATGCTTTGGGTCTTGGTTCTTGTATAAATGAAAAGAAATGATCCTTCGCGAAGCACTCTCGCGCTTTCCCTTAGGAATTTCGGGGTGTTGAAGAAATGTATGGCGTTAAAGCAGAATATGGCATCAAGAGAATTGTCCCCGACGGGAAGTTCCTGTGCCATGGCGATCTTAGTTGCGTAGTTTCGTATGCCGTTGTCTTCAAGGTAATGCTCAAGGCTCTCAAGCATGAACTCGTTTGTGTCGTAGCAGTAAAGAAACAGGTTATCCTTGCCCAGATGCTCAAAGAAGAGTCTAGCATACCGACCCGCTCCGGCTCCCACATCGGCAGCGGTTATCTTACCCTTGTCCCCGACCATTTGCTTTATGTAAAGCACGGGTTCTGAGTCTGTGGTTCTCAGGGACCTGTAGACAGCCGCTATCCGCGCGTAGTGACTCTGCGTTTTTTGTATGAACTGCTGGGTTTTCATTATGTTTCTCTCCAGTGTGAGTATGAAGTTGCGATTGCCGCTTGGTCAATTAGGGTTTCAGCCTTGGGACTGGGAGGTTACGATGCTTTTCTGAAAACTTTCCGCGACTTCCCGAAACAGGTAAGCAACCGTGTCGGGAAGGTTGTCAATCCCACACCATTTTCTCTTCCTATCCCTTTCATAATCACCCGTATCTTCAATTGCCTTAGCCTGGAAAAAAGTGTAGAGAATGTTTCTTTTCTCTCCCTCAATAACCATTATCTCAAGAGGCTTTTCCATTTCCACCTTATACCCGCTTTCCTCAAGACATTCCCGCTCCGCGGCCTCGGCAGGAGTTTCTCCGTAATCAACTCCTCCGGCGGGAAAGACCCATGAATCACCCAGTTTCCTTGAACTCACAAGTATGACCTCAATTTCTCCCAGAGTGTTTTTCCTGTAAGCGACGACGCCAGCTTTCTGTACGGGTTTACGCATTTAGGTGAGAATGTTAGCCTAAAAATAGAATATGAACAGAAAGAAAATGTTATTTTTACGACATGGAAATATTTCTTCGGCGGATTTTCAAGGGCCGGGGAATTCGTAGCCTTGCCGGGGTCGATTTCTGATCAGGCGATATGGTTCACCCTAATCACTCAGGTTTTTCCCCTTGAGGAGGTTTAAGTGTCAAACAGACTTAAAGATGAAAAAAGCCCCTATCTTCTCCAGCATGCCGAGAATCCGGTTGACTGGTATCCGTGGGGGAAGGAAGCGTTTGAGAAAGCGAGGGAGATGGACAGACCTATATTTCTCTCCATAGGGTACTCGACCTGTCACTGGTGCCATGTCATGGAGCGGGAATCCTTTGAGGACGACGAGGTTGCGGAGCTTATGAACAAGACCTTTGTCTCGATCAAGGTCGACAGGGAGGAGCGTCCTGATATCGATAATATATACATGACCGTCTGTCATGTGGTTTCCCGCAGAGGCTGCGGATGGCCTCTTAACATAGTTATGACTTCCGAGGGAAAGCCTTTTTTTGCCGGAACCTACATGCCGAAGGAGAACCGTCATGGAAGAATAGGAATGAAGGAATTTGTGCCCGCAATAAAAGAGCTCTGGGATAACAAAAGAGACGAGGTGCTTGAATCGGCACGCCAAATAACAGACGCTGTCTCAAGCCTCGGGGATTCAGCGCACAAAACCGGAGGTTATCCGCTTAGCGAAAAAACCCTTGATCAGGCCTACAGTTATTTTCTTTCAACTTTCGATTCCAAGGACAGTGGTTTCGGAGGAGCTCCGAAGTTCCCTACCCCTCACAACATTATGTTTTTAATGAGGTATTACCGCCGCACCGCCAAGAAGACTTCTCTTCAGATGGCTGAGAAGACTCTCCTTGCCATGGCAAGAGGAGGTATATACGACCACGTGGGTTTCGGTTTTCACAGGTATTCGACCGACTCAAGGTGGCTTGTTCCCCATTTCGAGAAGATGCTTTATGACCAGGCGCTTTTGACAATTACCTACACAGAAGCGTGGCAGATAACGAAAAATCCGTTTTACGAAAAAAAGGCTAGGGAGATACTTGAATACCTCATACGCGACATGACCTCTCCGGAGGGTGGTATTTACTCGGCCGAAGATGCAGACAGCGAAGGGGAAGAAGGCAGATTCTATCTTTGGACCGTGGATGAGCTTGAAAGACTTATCGGGGTGGAGGACACAGAGCTTCTCTCAGATGTCTACAATCTTTCCCGCTACGGAAATTTCACGGACGAGGTTACGGGAGAGCAAAGTGACAGGAATATATTTCACCTAGAAGAACCACTGGCCAAGATTGCGGCGCGCCGCAAGATTTCAGATCAGGAACTTGAGAAA
>JAPOSJ010000167.1 GCA_026709745.1 Candidatus Dadabacteria bacterium
GACCGGAATTGCCTTGTTTCTGCTTACCACGGAGCTGTAGTTTTCTTCAAGGTATTTTCTCGTGTATCCGAGAAACAGCGCAAAAATCCATCCTGTTTCCGCTCCTGCTTTGTCCACTATCTCTCTTCCGGTTCTGATAAGCAGATTTCCTACCTCGTCCCTGTGTCCAGAGGAGCATCCCATAACGAGACTTTTTGTTCTCTCTGAGTATTTTATGCCGAGCCACTGGCATATCATTCCTCCCATTGATTTTCCGACAAAGTGGGCTTTTTCTATGCTGAGAAAATCCAAAAGCCCCGCTGCGTCATCCGCCATCTGTTCCATTGTATAGGGATAGTCAGGTTTATCGGAGCGTCCAGAGCCCCTGTTGTCAAGCGCTATCACTCGGAAATGTTCCGAGTAAATGGAAACCTGTGTTGCCCAGCTCTCAAGGCTGCTTCCAAGGCCGTGTATTAGCACAAGAGGCTCCCCCTCTCCGCACTCTTCATAATAAAGGTTTATCCCGTTTGTCTCTGCGTACGGCATATCTGTTTTCTCTGCATCCTTGGCTAGCTTCTGCTGAGAAGATACTCTTTCAGTATCACCGTAGCTGCCATCTTGTCTATTACCGTTTTTCGTTTTTTTCTTCTTATGCCTGCATCTATAAGCGTATGCTCCGCGGTCTTTGTGGAAAAACTCTCATCCCAATACTTTACTGGAAGGCCAAGAGAGTTGCCGACGCGGCCGGAAAATTTCCTTATGTTTTTTGCCCTGCTTCCAAGGGAGCCGTCCTGACTGTATGGCAGTCCCACGAGGATTTCATGGGGGGAGTATTGTTCTGCTATTTCGCGAAGCTGTGCGAGGTCCTTTTCCTCGTTTTTGCGTCGGATTGTACAGACACCATTTGCGGTAATCCCAAGCTCGTCGCTTATGGCTATCCCTATTGTTCTAGTTCCTATGTCAAGGGAGATTATCCTTCCCAGAGTTGTGTTTGCCATTTCAGACGGTGTTTTTATCGGGCTCCAGTTTTTCTATCACTGCAGCTCCTATACTGTCTCCCCATACGTTTACGGTGGTGCGGAATCTGTCAAGAAACCAGTCAATTGCCAGTATTATCCCTATTCCCTCTATGGGAAGTCCGACAGCCTGGAGAACAAGCACCATAGTTACAAGTCCAGCTTCCGGTATTCCCGCCGCTCCTATGGCTGCCAAGGTGGCAGTGAGGAAAATAACGATAAGCTCTCCTTCTCCGAGTGTTATTCCATAGCTTTGAGCAATGAATATTACGGCAACCGATTCATAAAGAGCAGTTCCGTCCATGTTGACCGTCGCCCCCAAGGGCAGAACGAACTTCGAGATTTTAGGCGAAACTCCAGCGTTTTCCGTTGTGTTTGTGATAGTAAGGGGCAAGGTGGCAGAGGATGAGGCGGTTGAGAAAGCGGTGAGAAGGGATTCGCTCATGTCCTTCAAATAGGTAACCGGGTTTCTCCCAGACAGTATGCGAAGCAGCAGGGGGAGAATCACGAACCCGTGGATAAGCAGGCCAATAAGAACACAGAACACGTATTTACCGAGCTGTGTAGCCATTTCGAGCACTTCATTCCCACCCCCCGCTTCTCCAATTTTTCCTGCTATGAGACCAAAAATTCCTATTGGGGTCAGAGCGATTATCCAGTGTACTATCTTCATTATGGCCTTGTCCATGGTTTCGAGCAGCTCAAGTATTAACTGGTTTTCTTTTTTAAGCTTTCCAAAAGCTATTCCAAAAAGAAGAGAGGCTATTATGATTGGAAGAATCTGGAACTCGTAGGCAGACTTGAAAAGATTCGGCGTTGATATCTGTCGCAGTATATCGGTTACGCCAAAGCCTTCCTTGCTTTTTACGACCTCGGGCATCGATGCACTGAATATCTCGCTTCCAGCCCCTGGCTGCACTGCTGTAACCACAACGATTCCGATTGAGACAGCTATGGCCGTGGTTGCAGCGTAATAGGCGATTGTTTTAAGGCCTAAAGAGCCCAAGTTGCCGATTTTCATTATGCTTAGGGTGATGGAAACTATTATAAGAGGCAGTACGACCATCTTGAGGGCGTTTAGGAAAAGCTCGCCGATGATCTGCGCACGGGTGCCGAATTCCGGGAAAAATGAACCCACGACCCCGCCCATCAAGACGCCCGTGATTATTCCCAGAATCAGCCTGTTTTTCGATATGAATGAATCCATGAATGTTGATTCCTTATTTTGTATATTATCAGGTCACGTTGATTTGACAATTATAGGGAATTATACAGATTTTTCAGTAGTAGAAATAGAATACATATCCCCCGAGTTTTCTGATGGTCGAATCAAGGAAGGACTTCATGTAAACATGCCGCTCATGACCGGCGGTCCGCTCGTCGTCCTATTATAGAGAAAACATTGAGGAGCGAATCCTCCTATAAAAAATGACCGACCGGGCCACAGAGTCACCCCAAGTTGGGAAAGGAGTGTCTTGATGACGATAAAATTGTCTGGCTGCTTGATCATGACTACAGCGTGGCGGGACTTTTCTTCGACTCCCTTAAAAACATCGACATTTCGGTTGCCGACGTGCTCGCAGAAGCTTCGGAGGCTGCCGGTTACTCTCTTTTTGTCGGACTTGTGACGATAGATCAATTGGATGAAACCTATTGCGACGAGGAATACGACTGTGACTGCAACTCTTATGCTATTGAACACATGGTCGCTCCTGACGGAAGGGCGGCAAATTTCAGAAAACTCCTATTCTCCAGAGAGGAAGCGTTACAGGATGAAGCGCTCAGGTACCTTTGCCTAGATTCCCTCAATGTAGTCGACCAGCCCCCGCATGAAGATGAATACATGATCCACGATATTACAACCTTTGAGAGGGCGGAAAAGGAACACGCGTACCATCTTGCCGCTTTTGTTCTATGGCCCAAGAAAAATTCCCTCGAGCTTATAGCATCGTACGATATTCAAGGAGCTTTCGGCTATGCGCAAACGCTGATTGAGAGCGGTTACAAGTATCCGGCAGGCTGGAAGAGCTATGCAGAAGGCTATGTTGATGGGCTGATTGCGCACGGCACCCCGGATACGCATGCCTTAGCGTCGTGGATTCACAGTATATGGCATGAGTGAGACTGCTATATCTTTTTTTTTCGAAGAACTCCATTGATGTTGACTCTTTTTCTTCTTAGGTTAGGTTAAGAACCATACTGGTTTTGCCTTAAAGTTTTTTAGGTGTAAAAATGAAGTTCCTTCCAGACAGATATCGCAGTTTATTTTTGTGTCTTTTCCTGCTAGTTTCCTCTTCGGGCTGTGCGGTTCTCGCGGGTGGCGTGATCGGCGGCGGCACCACGGCTTATCTGAAGGGAGTCCTCAAAACCAAGGAGCCTTCCTCTTTTGACAGGGTCTGGTTTGCTGTGGTTGAGACTGTGGAGCGTGAAGGGTTTGAGGTGACCAGCAAGGAGAGCAGCTCGGGCAGGGCTTTTGTTGAAGCAAAGCTCAGCGACAGGGACAAAATCGCTTATATAACCGTCAAGTATTATAAGCCTGAGATAACCGAGCTGGTTGTCCGGGTGGGTGTCTGGGGTGATGAGGCAGAATCAAGGCGTATTCTCAAGCTCATTCACGAGAAGCTCTATTAGTCTTCCGCGATATTCTCGTAAAGTTCCATTTCGATATCAAGCTCTGTTCTGATGCCCGCTTCATTGAGCTTTGCACTTGCCTCTTCCAGAGTTTTGCATCCGAAGACTGTCTGTGCGGGCACTGATACTTTCTCGTAAACAACCCGTGGATCCACGTAAAACGTCACCGTGGATCTTATGTCGAGTTCAACCTTCCTTCTTCCCTTTCTTATTGAGGTAGGTCTGAAAACTCCTTTTGCGTATTCAACGGGTTCCCTGCTTGCCTCTGTGGGTATCACTCTTACGGCTCTCTGCATCAGTTCAAGTGTCTTTCTGGATATTCCCCAGCTTCCAAGCATTCCGTTGTTGCGTGCTATTACGCTGAAAGAACTCTCAAGTTCCTCTCTTGAGAGTTCTCCGTCGCTTCCGAATCCAAATATTCCCATTAGGACGGACATCCTGGAGTTTTGCATATACAGAGCTGCGGTCATTACGGCGTCGGCAAGCGGGCTCATGAGTCCTTTTTCATATCCCTTCCCGAGCGCGTCTCCCCCGACATCTATTCCCACCAATAGATCTGCTCCGAGTTTCTCGGCGGCATCCGTTATTCCTTCACAGACCTCAGCCGGACCGCAGCTTATGTCGACAAGCAGTGTCTCCTCCCCTAGCACTTCTGCCATGCCCGCCTCGGCAAACCTCGCCCCTCCCCGGGTTGTTGAGTCTTTGTTGCACATCCACACCACATCATTTATTGCCCGGACACATCGCGCTTCTTCAAGCTTTCTGGGTCCCGGGTCGGGGTCTATAGTAAAGCGCTCCCAGCTGAGTCCTCCCAAAACGCACTTCGTTCCGTTTGTCTCGAGCAGGTTCGCCGTCGGAAGGGTTCCAACCACGTCTCCTCCCCCTCCTATTCCGAGCAGGATTGCTTTTTTTGAATTTTTAAGGATCTCTTCAAGCATAGCTGTCTTTACGTCGCCCAGATTACTAATATCCATTCTGGTGAAATCATCAAGACTCTATTTGCGGGCGATGAACCAGGTGTCGCGCTCTTTATGTAACATCCATTTCACGCTATATTAATCCACTCCTTCTTAAAAGTTCTTATGAAAAAAATAATAAAAGGCTGGAAACACTTAAAGGGCGTGCACTGCGGTTCTGCCGCGATAAGGGACATCTGCATCCACTACGGACACAAACTCTCCGAACAGATGTGTTTCGGCCTCGGGGCGGGGCTCGGTTTTTACTACTCCCGTGATGAGGGAATGAACCCGAGCAGGATTATACAGCCTAGGGGACCGCTCATGGAAATTAATTTCCTGAGAAATTTTGGCGTTTCAGTTTCCGACTGGAAATATGAGGATGACAGCCGCCAGGCAGCTCTCTGTCTCAGGGAATCTATCGACAGAAACATTCCTGTGCTGATACAGGCCGATATCCGTTACCTTGAATATTTTGACTCCAGAACTCATTTCCCCGGACATATAATCGCGGTATGTGGATACGATGATGCTGAATCCATTTTTTACGTGGCGGACAACTCGTTTGAGGATCTGCAGACCGTCTCGTTTGAGAACATGGAGAAAGCGAGAAGCTCAAAAGTCAGGCCCTATCCGCTTTCAAACAACAGTGTTGAAGTGGAGGCTCTTGTTCCAGGCGACAGTTACGAACGGATGATTCTCAGAGCCGTAAGAAAAAACGCTGAGATGATGCTTGAGGGAAAGACTACTCTCAGGGGAACCTCGGGAGTTGAGATTATAAAAAAATGGGCCGAAGATCTTCCTGGGTGGAAGGATCTTGACGACTGGAAGTGGACCTCAAGGTTTACTTACCAGGTTATATGCAGAAGGGGAGTCTGCGGTGCAGCTTTCAGGTGGTTTTACAGGGACTTTCTCAATGAGGCATCTCAGGTGTTCCCCCTTTCTTACTGGGAGACCCTTGCCGGGGATATGGGTATAATCGGGGACAAGTGGTACGAAATGGGAGTGCTTTTCAAGGAGATAAGCGAGAACGACTCATGCGGGTCCGGTTTCAATCGTGCATCGGAACTTACTTTTGATATATACGATCTTGACAAGGGGGTATTTTCTCTTTTCTCTTGAAAATTCCCCTGTAGAGTCGGGTTCGCAAGACAATGGGGATATTGCTGTAAAATAGGGTATCATAAGTTCTTATGATATCAGTGCGGGTTGCTGGTTTCAGGAATCTGAAATGGTCTTGTTTTTTGTTAGAAAATATGTCTGGGCAGTAAATATCTTGCTTATAGTCGCCATCGCGTACTCCGCAGCGTCCATGATCAACAACGGCCTGCGTGACAGGATAGAATCTAATGAGAAAGCACTTACGGGCGAGCACATCTACAAGGAGAAGTACGGACGGGTCAAGGTTCCTTATCGTTCAAGGAGCTACTACGACTCGATACTAGAAACGAACCTGTTCGGAGTTGGAGGATATGCGGGACGGATAGAATCTGATAATTCTTCCGGGGTTTTCGAGGGAGAGATCACTCTGAAAACTTCCCTCAAGCTGGAGCTTATGGGGACTTTCATGCTAAGAGACCAGTCTCCTTCCTCTGCACGGCGCAGCATTGCAGTCATAAAGAATATGGAAAACAGTAAAATAAAGGGTTATTCTGAAGGTCAGCTAATTGACCTTGTAACATCCGAAGAAGTAGAGGTAGTGAAGATAGACGACTGCGAGGTAACTATACGCAGGGTGGAAGGCCCCGAACTTATAAGTTGTGGAAACGAGCTAGAATCTGTTTTCTCAAAAAGCCCTCAGGACTCTTCTGTAATGAACAACACAGAGGTAAAATCGGGAAATTCCTCATCCAGCGGCGTAAGCAAACTGAGCGAGGATGCTTACCAGATAGAGAGAAGAATGTTTGACGAACTGCTAGCCGAACCCAGCAGTCTTATAACCCAGGCCAAGATAGTGCCGCGTGATGATGGCATCAAAATTCTTGGGGTGAAAAGTAGAAGCGTGTTCTACAGAATGGGACTTAGAAACGGAGATATAGTTCACCAGATAAATGAAGTTGCCTTAAATGACGTGCAGAGTGCACTTTCGCTTCTAACCGACCTCAAGGGTCAGAGTGAGTTTACAGTTGATTTCACGAGGGGAGGGGCAAGAAAGAGCAATCGCTACACGGTTTACTAGTGTTAGAAAGAAAATTTAGTCTTCCAAATGTTAAAACAAGTTATGAAATATCTTCTGAATAAGAATTTTTTTCTGATGTTCTCGGCGGTTCTTATCTTCTCCACCTCCGCTCTTTTTTCCAAGCCGGCTTCTGGCGAAAAATCCAACCAACTGCCGGATCTTACCAGAGCGAGAGTTGTAGTCGCTCCGGGATCAACTCTCAAAGAGGCCGGCGAAGATGCCGCCTCCGGGGAGGGGTCGGCGGCAAAGCCGGCCGATGTTGTCGAAGGAGCTGAGAATTATGGGAACAGAAAGCCCCCAAGGTCTCGTGGAAAAGAAACGGTGAAAGTCTCAGGCAGTGAAACCCTTGATAGCTTGGAAGAAGATCCTGGTCTGCCGCTTGATCTTATGCCGGGTGGAATTGTGGCTGAGGATGAATCCCAAGCTGAAGACACTGAAGCGGTCAAACCCGAAGGTGGGGAAACCGAGCAAATGCCGCCCGCCGTTGCTGTGGATCGGGCAGATAGCGATACGGGAGATGAGGGTAAGAAGATGGCTGAGGTCTCCCCTGATGAGGCTCCTCGTAGCGAGGAAGTTCCCGAGGACGACGGAATGGTCAACCTCCGCTCCAATATGACTCTTAAGGAGATGGTGAAGACCATAAGCGAGATTACGTCCGAGGTTTACCTGCTCAGCGACCAAATCAGGGACAAGAACGTGACGATTATAACTCCGCAGGGCGGTTTTGAGAGGGAAAACGCATTTAGGATTTTTGAAATACTGTTAGATATGAATGGCTACGCGGTGGTAAGCGGAAACGGGGTGAACAAGGTCGTTCCGAAGAAAGGGATAAAGTCAGAAAGCATCCCTCTTCGGCTTGACTTTGATCCGGCAGGGTCCTCCCAGAAATTCGTGATGAAGCTTATAAAGCTCAGGAGTGTGAAAGTCAAGCAGGTCTCGAACGTTCTTCGAAGCCTAGTGAGCAAGGAAGGGTATATGAAGCCCTACGAGCCGTCGAACACCCTTGTGGTGATTGACAATGAGGATAACGTGAACAGGATAGCCGAAGTGGTTGCTAACCTTGATTACGACAAGGAAATAGAGTTTGTGAGAGTGAATAACACAGGTTCTGCCAATGTTATCTACAAGTTACTTGAGATATTCAGTCCCCAGGGTTCAAAGCCCCAGTCCTCAAGAAAAGCCAAGGACGACAGTTTCATATCAGGAAGCTCAGAGCTTCTCGGATTCAAAGTGATAAACGATGAGAGGACGAATTCCATAATAGTTATTGCCGATCCGAGAGACATGCCGCTTATAAGGAAAACTATCGCTGTTTTGGACATTGAGAGCGAACACGCAGAACAGGACGTCTATGTTATACCGGTTAAAAATGCCGACGCCGAGGCGATAATAGAAGTCCTGGGGAACCTGTTCTCCGAGGATGCAAGTACCGTATCTGCGGTTTCTTCAGGTAACCAAAGCAGCCAGTCCGCAAGAGGTGCTCAGGGGTCAAACCGTCTGGGAGATGCTACTCTCGGAAGCGGCGCCAATACGGGTGGCCTCAGTTCCCAAGGAGGGAACATCCAGAGAGGCGCAAAAGGCCAGATGGAGGGTGCAGTTGTTGTTTCTTCATCAGGCGGGCTCAAAATAACTTCGGATCCGGCTACTAACTCCATTATAGTTATCGGTTCGATCACTCAGTACAGAATGGTCAAGCAGGTAGTGGACAAGCTTGACGTAAGGAGAAGACAGGTGTTTGTTGAGGCTGCCATAATGGAGGTGGGCCTTGACAACCTCCACGCGCTTGGGGCCAATTTCGGCCTTGGCCTCAGAATTGAGGGTGACAATCTCGGTTTTGTCGGACAGCAGCTTCCAGGCATCCCGAGCCTACTTGGAGTTACGGCGGACCCCACGACCGCGGCTACTGCCGTCGGCAGTCTTTCCGGGCTTTTCCTTGGTGTAGTGGGAGAGGAGGTTGACGTTGACGGTTCGGGCCCGCTTCCGTCTCTTCCGTCTTTCTCCGCAGTGTTCCAGGCACTTAATTCTGTAACCGATGTCAACGTTCTGTCGACACCGAGCATTATTACGACGGACAACGAACCGGCCGAAATAGTAGTTGCTGACGTAATACCGTTTCCGATGGGCAGCACTGTGGGTACAAGCGGCGTCACAGTTCAGACAATCGAGAGGCTGCCTGTGGGAATAAGACTCAGCATCACCCCCCAGATCAGTGAAGGAGAGTACCTTAATCTTGACATAGTTACCGAGGTTTCTTCCACACGTGAGGCTCCCGCAGGGCTTAACACTGCCCAGTTCGGTATCGCTACCACAACAA
>JAPOSJ010000232.1 GCA_026709745.1 Candidatus Dadabacteria bacterium
GGGGGGGGAACAACAGGATAATATCCCATCTGAAAGAACTCGGATTTGGTGGCAGGGGAGTGATCGAATCCCCCATAAAGGGAACCGCAGGCAACAGGGAGTTTCTCGTTTGCGCCTCCGTAGGCGGGACTATGTCTTCCCCCAGTCCTTGATAAACCTCTCAAGCCCTATATCCGTAAGCGGATGCTTGAACAGCTGGGTAAACACCTTGTAAGGAAAAGTGGCAACGTCAGCTCCCATTCTTGCCGCTTCAGCTATGTGCATCGGGTGTCTTACGCTTGCGACCAGTATCTTGGTTTCATAAGCGTAATGGCCGTAGATTTCACATATATCAAGTACAAGATCCATTCCGCTCGATGAAACGTCGTCAAGCCTTCCAACAAAAGGACTTACGTAAGCGGCTCCTGCCTTTGCTGCCACAAGTGCCTGGGAAGGAGAAAAAATAAGGGTGACGTTAACATTTATCCCATCGTCGGAGAGAATTCTGGTCGCCTTTATCCCATCTTCGGTCATCGGCAGCTTCACTACCACATTTTCGTTTATCTCCGCGAGCTTTTTTCCCTCAGAAACCATAAGAGAATACTCCGTGCTCAGCACCTCGGCACTCACCGGGCCCCCTACCACGTCGCATATCTCTTTTATCAGGTCCTCAAAGCCCTCCTGATTTCCCTCCTTTGATACAAGTGACGGATTAGTTGTCACTCCGTCCACTATGCCAAAAGCCGCCGCAGCCCTTATCTCTTGCATGTTCGCTGAATCTATAAAGAATTTCATTTTTTCTCTCCTGTTGTGAACTCCTGATTAATTTTCGTGTTTTGTATACGGAACACAATACTGTCTTGGAACAAAAATAACAGTGATAGATATTTTTGATTTAAATTATATTAATGATAAAATTTTTTATTAAGCAGAAACTATTTAATGAGATACTTTACAGTCTTATTCCTGATAGCAGCCAGTATGTTGCTGGTTCAGGTTCCGGCATTTGCTTCCGGTTCTGCTTCCGCGGGTGACGGAGCAAGCCCTAGGAGTGACTATGCCAAGGGAAAGGCCATAACGTTCAGCAAGCTTATCTGTGAGACCTGCACCATGCAGAAGGCTGATCTTAACAGTGAGAGTGCCATGGCTCTAAGAGACAGTCTCGGTGAGATGGAAGATCTGAGTGCTGAAGAAAAAGCGCTTGTAAGCGAGTACCTGACCCGCCGTTACAAACTCTGATCCATATAACACAGAATATAAGGAGAGGGGTTAAGTATGAAAAAATTAAGTTTAATAGCAATTTCCGGAGTTATGGTACTTTTCAGCTACATGCCGCTTGCAAATGCGGGTAACTCCGCGTGGCTTCCGGCCCCGGGAGGAGGTTCAGTTTCACTTTCTCTCATCTACCAGAACGCTGAGGAGTTTTACAGAGGTAGCGAGAAAATGCCGGGTCCACTTGCAGAAGATGATCTAACCCAGAAAACCGCTATGGTCCAGATCAAATACGGACTAATGGATTCCTTGGCTCTTGATTTAGCCGTGGGAGGATCAGAGGCTTCAAAACCTGGAGCGGGACCAAAAGAATCTGAAGATGAAAGTGGAGTGACAGATATAAATGTCGGCATGACTCTCCGTCTTGTTGACGAGGCCGTAACCGAGGCCCCGAGCATTGCCGTCCGCGTTGGCGGAATAAAAGCCGGAAGCTATGATACAGGATACATAAACTCAATTGGCGATGGAGCTGATGGATTTGAAGTATCAGGGATTGTCGGCAAGTATCTCTCTGACAACTTCGCGATATCGGGAGAGCTGGGTTACAGGATGCGCAACGAAGATGTTCCAGATGTCATTTTCGGTAATGTTACCGGAAGTCTTCTTTTTGCGGACATGTTCGCCCTTAGCATTAACTACGCCATGGAGAACTCGACAGACGGAATTGACATAGGTTCAGATGGATTTACTCCCTCACGCTTTCCTGAAACGGAAGAAGATGTTCACACGCTCGGCTCAACGCTTACTTTCCTCGTAGGTGGTGGCGCTAGCATAAATGGTTCATACGCGAGAGTTATTGATGGCCGCAACACGGGAGAATACAACATCTTTGCCGTTTCTCTGGGTTATTCCTTCTGACGGATACAAATTCAAATTGAAGAGAACAGTCATAAAATAAACAGACCTGTTTTCTTGATCTGCCCCGGTATTCCATATGGGATTTTTAGTAACATTCCGCTCGGAATAACCGGGGTTTTTTATGAATGAGCTGCGTCTGAGCGCAGAGAAGTTTCTGACCAAATTCTTCCTTAGTATCAGAAAATGAGAGTTTCGGGTTCAGGGGCAGTTAAGACTCCAGTCGTACTCATAATCTATCGACCCTTTAAAGTTTTTAAGCCGCTCTGCAAGCTTCTTATCTGCATAGGTTTGAAGATGCCTTATAATGTCCTGCTCACTTTTACCGAAGTCCACTGAATACCATTCATAGATACTCGAGACAATGATCAGATCATTATCAATAAAACTTACCCCGCGAGGGTGGTTCACGTACTCACGTGCCGCGACAGCTAGCAGCCTTTCAGTGTTTTTCGCCGAAAAAGCCGTCTTTAGAAGACTGGGACACCCATAGCTCGCGCAGCTTAGGCCGTAGTGAATAAGTTTGTCCTTCCAGATGGGACGGAGTATATCGTTTTCAATATTATCAAGAGTCAAGTTCTGACCGGCCACTTTCGCGTGAGTTTCTTTCCATGGACCTGAGCACTGCGAATCCGAAACACGGTCTTTGCATATCTCGAGTATGGATTTAACAGGATATGCGTCCACTACTAATTTCACCGTAAGTGAGTTGTAGAAGTTTATCCAGTAGGCTTTCTGTTCAGCTTTTGAATAGTCTCTGGGGTCAAGCCGCTGCAGGTATCCAAGATACTCCGCAAGCTTCACTCTGTCCCCGGCGTTTGCCTTAAGTGAGGCGTAGTCAAACTTGCTGACCCCCGAAGGGTTAACCTTGAGGTAAGCGTTTAATATCTGCTGCCATGGATTGTGGTCAATTGTCTCTGGGTTCGCCTCGTTTGCTTTGTCCCAGAGCGAAATCTGCACGGTCTTTGCCGATGCCGGGAACGTATTCGGAAATGCAGCAGCTGAGATAACAGAAATCAGCAAGAACAGAACTGCTGATTTAAAGTGCTTGGGAGCACCAATGGTTTTCATGTTAAGTATATTCTCTCCTTTATAGCGTTAGCCGGTTTGTGCAAACTGTGAAAAAAACTTGTTTGCGTGTTATAAATTAGGTTGTAATGATAACACTGCACTTAAAAGTTAAAAGCGATTTCCCGGCTTCTTCGAAAACTCCATGTCTGCTCTGAACGAAGGAGCTGGACCCTCAGCCGCAGTCAGGCGGTGGACTGACATAGTCGGGTTTTGGTGTGCCACGGTTTACTGTGCTCTCGCCTTTTTGGCCCGCCAGCCTGGAGAACCCGAGCTGCTCCTCTTTTTTCTTCTAGCGGCATGTGCCGGGCTACCGGTATTTATTCTCTACTTTTATGCTTCCGGCAGGGGAGAGCGTCTCCCACTTGGTCGCGTGTTTCTCTGGGCAGCTGTATTCAGGATCTGTGGACTCTTTGGAGGACCTTTCTTTGAGGATGACTTCTACAGGTATCTCTGGGACGGCTACCGTTTTGCCATAACTGGCTCGCCTTATGGAGTGGCGCCTGAAGCCTTCTTCGCTGATCCTGCGGTCCCACAGTTATTCCAGAGAATTCTCGACCAGATAAACAATCCCGAACTGCTAACTATTTACGCCCCCGTCACTCAGTTTATCTTTCTGCTCAGTTACCTGATTCAGCCGGGAGGAGTAACGGCTCTGCAGGTAATTCTGATAGGGCTTGATCTTGTGACAATAGCCCTGCTTTTTCGTCTTACATCCGCCCGCAACGTCATGCTATACTCGTGGTGTCCTCTTGTCGTAAAGGAAATAGCCTTTACTGCCCACCCCGACGGGGTAGGGGTCTGTCTTCTTCTGGCCGCGATTGTTCTCTCAGAAAAATGCCGATGGAAAAGCACCGCTGTCTGCCTTGGAATGGCTGCCGGGGTCAAGGTGTTTGCACTGCTTCTGGTTCCCCTGGTGCTTCTCCGTGCCGCACCTAGATACTGGATACTGTCTGGGGCTGTATTTGCGGGACTTTACTCTCCATTTATCTTAAGCAGCGGAACCGATATTGAGTCATTCGCGGTCTTTGCCCGGGAGTGGGAATTTAACTCCGCGCTCTTCGGCCTTTTCTCAGTCGCCCTGGGAGTGATTGAGAGCAAGTTCATACTCGGCCTCGGGTTTGCCACACTGTGGATATCCTACGCCCTTAAGTACCGCAAAAGTAGCGGAACCATACCCCGCGGAGACTGGATATACGGAGCGTTTCTTGCCATATCCCCGGTTATCAATCCATGGTACCTGCTGTGGCTTCTTCCCTTTGCCGCTGTTTTCCCGAGTGCTTGGGCGTGGACAGCATCCCTTTTCATACTTGCAAGTTACGTAACCGGGCTTAATCTTAATGACTACGCCATGGGACCGTACCAGCATCCGGTATGGTTGCGTCCACTTCAGTTTGCCCCGATCCTGATGGCGGCGGGATATGACCTGTTTCACTATAGGAGACGAAAGGTAAATGGGCAAGATAGAAATCAAACTGAAGCCAGGTGAGCGGAGTAAGGAAATTCCGGTACTATTCGAAACTCGCTTTTTTAACCAGGTGCACAATTAAGTTTGTCCCAAGAAATTATCCGAGAAATATTGTAGAATTTTCCAGCAGAGGTAAGAATGGAACTCTACATATCAATGAAGGCTGAGAACATAAATCCGACCATGTTCAAGCATGTGACAATGGATATGCCTTCGCCCCAGAATAACGGTTATTTCATCGCGGAGTACAGAGAGGCCGAGGAAGAAAAAATACTTATTCTTCACAAATACTCTTCAATTCTTGAAAAAAAACTTCAGAAAGTCGGGTATTTTCTTGTGGAAAAATTCAACAACGGAATAATCGTCAAGAAAAAAGTCGATGAATCAAGAGACTACATGGACGAGTGGGAAGAGTGGGTAGAGTTTTCAAACGCCCTGCTTGAAGAGTTTGAATCTTTTTTCAGTAGTGTTTGATAATTCATTACAGGTGAACTGACCGCAAACCTCTGTTTCCACGGACTCGGCACAAATACTTCTACCCAATAAGATGCAGCAGAAAATAAACTACAAAGATACTCTTAATCTTCCCAGAACAGATTTCGCAATGAAGGCCAACCTGCAGCAAAAAGAGCCTCTCATCCAGAAATCCTGGGAAAAGGAAAATCTGTTCAAAAAAATCCGCGAAAAAAACCTAGATCGCGAAAAATTTCTTTTCCATGATGGACCCCCCTACCCAAAGGGCCCCATTCACCTAGGGCATCTGCTTAACAAGGTTCTAAAAGACCTGGTCGTACGGTCAAAGATAATGGAAGGATTTAATGTGGATTTTGTTCCCGGCTGGGATTGCCATGGCCTCCCGATAGAGCATAAGGTGTTAAAAGAGCTGGGGGAAGATGCCTCCGCTATGCCGGCGCTCTCAATCAGACGCAACTGCGGCAAATACGCGGCAAAATACGTAAAAATGCAATCAAAGCAGATGATTCGTCTCGGCACTCTTGGCAACTACAAAGAACCCTACCTGACGATGACCCCTGACTATGAAGCCGGAGTGCTAGAGGCATTCTCAAAACTGCTTGAAAAAGGACTTGTTTACAGGGACTTAAAACCCGTCCACTGGTCAATTGAAAATCGTACAGCCCTCGCGGAGGCGGAACTTGAATACCACGAAAGAGAGGACAAAAGCGTCTACGTACTCTTTGAAATTGCCGACCCGGCTGCACTGCCCCCGTCCCTTAACGCAAAACAGGCCGAGAAGGTGTCCCTTATGATATGGACCACAACGCCTTGGACGCTTCCGGCGAACCTCGCCATTGCCGTGGCGCCGAAGGGGAAATACGGTCTTTACAGGTCCCCGGAGGGTGAGAATCTGATTATCGGTGAGGCTCTCTGCGAAGAAGTTTTTGAGAAATCGGGGAAAGGAAACTATGAAAAAATCGGTTCCTGTCTGGGAGAAGAGTTCTCAGAACGAGGGGTATTATCCAACCATCCGTTTATCGAGAGAAAATCAGCAGTGGTAACAGCCGATTACGTGACTTTTTTGACCGGAACCGGGTGTGTTCATACGGCCCCCGGCCACGGAGATGAAGACTACAGAACCGGTCTTAAGGAAGGGCTTGACATCTACTGTCCTGTTAGGGAGGACGGTACTTTTGACGATACGGTGCCGCAGTGGCTTAAAGGTAAGGGGGTCTGGGAAAGCAATGAAATAATAACGCAGAGACTTGCAGATACTGGAAACCTTTTTCATTCTGAACCCTATATCCATAGCTATCCGCATGACTGGCGGAGCAAGACTCCTACCATATTCAGAGCAACAGATCAGTGGTTTATACATATGGACAAACCCTTTGGCGAAACGGGAAAAACTCTGAGAGAAACAGCGATTGACTCTGTCGAGGAAAAGATTGATTTCTACCCCGACTGGGGAAAAAGCCGGCTCGGGGGGATGATCGAGTCAAGACCCGACTGGTGTATCTCAAGGCAGAGATCGTGGGGACTTCCGCTTCCGTACTTTACCGACGCACTGGGAAGGACGGTCATGACGGTCAGGATGGTTCTCGCCATCTGTGAGAAAATAAGGGAGAGAGGCTCTGATGTCTGGTTTTTCTCCGAACCCACTCAGCTTCTCTCAGGTTACGACCCAAAAGACGATCCTGACGCCCCGGAATGGCTCCGTTCCCAAGAGGATATTGAGGAGCTTCGAAAAGGCAAAGACGTTTTTGACGTGTGGTTTGAGTCGGGCTCGTCGTGGAATTCTGTACTTAAAGCCAGGGATCTAGGATACCCAGCGGACATGTATCTTGAGGGATCAGATCAGCACAGAGGATGGTTTCAGTCATCGCTTCTGGTTGCCCTAGGAGCGACGGGTGAACCCCCTTTCCGTGCGCTCTTCACCCATGGGTTTATGGTCGATGCCCGAGGCAGAAAAATGAGCAAGTCTGGAGGCAACGCTATTGATGTCGAGGACATACTGAGCAAGTACGGGGCGGACATATGCAGATGGTGGGTAAGCTCTCTTAGTTACTCAAATGACATAAAGGTCGACTGGGAGTTTTTTGACGTAGCGGCGGATGAGTACAGAAAAATAAGAAATACCATAAGGTTTTTGCTTGGGAACCTGAGTGATTTCGATCCCGAGCGGGACACAGTCGAGATGGAAGGGGAAGACAGATATTCAATCGATCACTGGGCCCACTGCGAGTTCACAAAATTTGCCGAGGAAACTACAGAAGCCTACCGTGGGTTTCAATACAAAAAGGCAAGCGATCTTCTATTTTCATTCTGCTCAAACGAGATGAGCGCGATTTATCTCGCCTGCGTAAAGGACAGGCTTTACTGCGAGATAAAGAACAGCAGGAAAAGAAGGCGCGCCCAGACCGTAATGTACAAAATAGCGGAGGGAATAATAAAGTTCTTGGCTCCTATACTGGTTCACACATCGTATGAAGCTTGGAAGTCTCTTAAAAAAAATGTGGACGCAAATGTGCATCTGGAAGAATTCCCCCGGGTCAGAAAAATTCAGGCAGAAGGGATATGGAGCGATGTAATGGAGATAAGAAAATGGTGTCTCAAGGCCCTTGAGGAAGCAAGAGGGGAGGGGGGCATAAGTAATCCCCTTGATGTGTCTATTCGCCTGACGGTTAGAGAGGAACTTTTAAGCGAGATAAAAAAGTTTGAAGAGGAGCTTGAAGATCTCTGCGGAGTGAGCAGATTCAGGGTCACTGAGGGGGATGAAATCGGGGTGGAACTTACCGATATCTCTTCTAAACCCAGATGTGAGCGTTCCTGGAAGAGGGGAGAGACCGTTAGGAAAAGGCAGAACGGAAGTTTTCTTTGCGACAGGGATGCACTTGCACTCGGGCTCTAATGCCTCTTCCTTAGCACCGAGTGAGAGAATTCTATCCCGGGGGCCATGTGAGCTTTCTTCCACCGAGGATATGTATATGCAGATGAAAAACGCTTTGTCCAGCGTCTGCGTTCGTGTTAACCACTAACCTGTACCCGCTTTCGCCGAGGCCGAGAGACGATGCTATCTCTGAAGCCTTGACCATAAGGTGTCCCAGAATCACCTGATCCTCCATCTCTACAGTGGCCATTGAGACTATTTGTTTTTTTGGTATCAGAAGAACATGGACTGGCGCCTGGGGATTTATATCCCTGAAGGCAAGGCACATTTCGTCTTCATAGACTATGTCGGCCGGAATTTCCCGGTTTATTATCTGCGTGAAAATTGTACTCATAGTTGATTGTCCATTAACTCCGCAGGTATGTCAAAATTCCACTCAATCAGGAGTAGAAGCGAAGCATCTGAACCTGATTGCCTTATCCACATCGTCTCATTCTTTCTTTTTGCTCATTTTTATCTGATTTAACAGCAAGCGACCCTTGCCAGCACGTAAATAACGAGAATAAGCAGACCGACAAGAATCAAGACCATCCAAGCTACCTGCGTCAGGACTATGAATATAAAGCCTAAGACAAAGCACAGTTGGAATTTTCAGAATGAGTACAAACTGCATGATTTTGCCTGAGAATTCAATGGTTTAGAACCGAATGTGAAACTGAGACATAATCTTGCAAAACCTCCCCTCATTGCGTACAATCCCACAATCAAGCTTAGAGGATTGTTTCTAATGGCATCTACGACCGAACAAGGTTTTAACTTTGCACTGGCGGATACACTTAGAAAAAAACATCCGCTTTGGAAGAAAGCCATTCAGGCTGAACAAACCCAGGTTTTGAGGGACTCCCCTGGAAAACAACCCGACATAGTAATGTCACTTGCAGGAGTTTCTCCTGTAGTGATTGAAACAGAATTTATGCCTGCCACTACGGTTGAGGATGACGCTATTTCCCGTTTAGGTGAACATCTGGTAAGCACCAACAAAGCAATAGAAAATGTTA
>JAPOSJ010000075.1 GCA_026709745.1 Candidatus Dadabacteria bacterium
GGCACCAATGTCGGCTACTAAATCCCCGTTAACAGTTACCGACGCCTCGCACACTCTCTGTACCACCGCTCTCATTTTAAGACATATCCTCGGTCAACACTCTGGCAAGTCATATATAATGCCTTGGCACTCTTGGTGATATTCTTGACAGAATTTCGTATGATATGGTCCCTGCCCATGAAGAAACGTCTGCAACGCTCACAAGACTGTCTCCAAAGAGCACTACCTCATCTCCCACACGAACACCCGGGATATCCGTCACGTCAACCATGATAAAGTCCATGCAAACAGACCCTATAAGCGGAGCAAGTTTTCCACCCAGAGAAACCTTTGCCCTGTTTGAAAGCGCTCTGGGATAGCCGTCGGCATACCCGATCGGGAGTGTTGCCACCCAGGTTTCCCTCTGTGTAACAAAACTCTCTCCGTAACCTACTGAAGTTCCTTCACGAATCTTCCTGAGCTGAACTATTCTTGTCTTAAGCTTCATAACGGGTTTAAGATTAACCTGTCCCATTGCCTCCAGACCGTAAAGCATTATCCCGGGCCTCACAATATCCATGTGGGAATCTGGAAATTTCTGGACAGCCGCGCTGTTAGCACAATGAGCGGAACCGTACTTGATGCCCCTGGCTTGAAGGGATGAAAGAGTTTTCCGGAAAACCCCAAGCTGATAGTCGGTATAATCGCTTCTGGGGATATTAGAAGAAGCCAGATGGGTAAATACTCCCTCAAGACTGATTGCTGGAAAGGACGCAGAAGAAGCAAAAGAACTTGCCTCATCAGAGCTGACCCCAAGCCTAGTCATGCCGGTATCAACCTTGAGATGATAAGATGCTGTCTTTGTACTCTTGCTGGCAGCTTCAGATAAGGCCTTCAGCACTGCTGAAGAGTAACATGCCGGAATAAAACCGTTCTCCACGACAATTTCTGCCTCACTGGGGTCAATACCTCCAAGAAGAAATATTTCGCCTGTTATTCCGGATTTCCTGAGCTGCAAGGCCTCGGGCACTGTAGCCACGCCTAGCATGTCCGCTCCACTGGAAAGGGCAGTCTTACTCAGTCTCACGGCACCGTGTCCATAAGCGTCGGCCTTTACAACTGCCATGACGCAAACACCTCTGCCCACAAGCATTTTTACTTTGCCAAGGTTTGACTTAAAAGAATCAAGACTTATTTCAGCCCAAGTAGGTCTCATCGCTAGGAAGTCCCCGAAAAACTGAATGACTCAACATCCCTTTTCCGACTCTGAGAGGCGATTGCCGACTTAATAAACAACAAGCTAAGAGTATTTACGGAGAAAATTTCAGAAAACCCGAAGCAATCGATGCATATTCAGAATACAGTCACTTTCACCTGACCCCACAAAACACCTCTGTCCCCGAAGACAAGGCCACGCCAAACAATGCTCAAGCTTCTCAGAATGCAAGCCTTACTCCACCGCCTATATAATGTCCCGAGAATTCTGTTTCCACGGTAGTATTACCTGCTAACTCACCCGTGAATTCCGCATCTTCAAAGGAAGCCAGGTAGCGGTAGTCAACACTCAGTATTATATCGGTCCCCTCACTCTCAATCCTGTAACCTAGACCGCCTGCCAGCTGATAGGCAAAAACATAATCACTGTCATCAATCAGAAGATTGCCGTATGTAAGCCCTTCGGTCGATTCAGCATCGGTTGAAAGATTAAGCATACCTAAACCGCCCCCTAAATAGGGAACAATACTGCTACCTGTATTGATGTCGTAATAGGCATTCAGCATAAAGGCAAACGCCGAGACTTTACTATCAATATCATTCTCTCCCTTTGAGTCCTCTTCAAGACCTTGTTTCTGTTGGGGAGAAAGGTCCCCGTAGGAAGTACAGCCATCGTTGCCGGAACGACAAGGGCTGCCTGCACTATCAAGTCCTACCTGGCTTACAAGGTTTCCCGGTTCCTTTATATCCATTTTATCAATACAACTGTGAATATATCCAGCTTCAGCCTCAAGACGCAGTCCGTTTCCAAGCGAGTAACCTAGAAGAAGGCTGAAACTGTATCCTCCGTTACCATTGCTGCTGCCCGATAAAGGACCATAACTTACGCCGTCTGAGACAGTAGCGGGCGCTGAGAAACCAGAATCATCAATTAGAAAAAGAAAACCGCGGGCACCTACGGAAAAACCTGCTGAATTCTTCTGGGAAACATCCATAGCTACTGCGGGATCATCTGCAATATCTGCTGGCTGCTCTTCAACAGGCTGTTCTGCCGATGGGGCCTCCTTACCAGCTTTAGATGGCAACCCTCCCGCTAAAGCAATATGTGAACCCATAAGTAAAGAACATAGAAAAGCGAAAAACATAATACGCAAGGAGCCCACCCTGAGAATATAAGAAAATAATTTCATCTGAAACTAATTACCTCCCATTAAATTGTTGTATAATTGTTGGCTTGTTGGCGTAATTTCTAATCTATTTAACCTATCCTGCTATGCTACTTAACAATATCTCATTGTCAAAAGTGATAAGAGCCCTGATTTTTTCTCCTGAGCCGTTTTTGAGTTGGGAAAAAATGAGAAGGAATCTTCATGAATCTTAACAAATATGAGTTGCGTTGCGTTCTCGTAATAGGAACTGTGATATCGCTAAGGTTGCTGGGCATATTCCTGATAGTCCCCGTCTTCAGCATATACGCTGCAGACTACGAGGGAGCGACGCTCGCATCTGCCGGAATAGCATTTGGAATATATGCTCTTACGCAGAGTCTGCTGCAGATACCTTTCGGTATGGCGAGCGACAGATTCGGAAGAAAACCAGTAGTCGTTTTTGGTCTTCTGATTTTCTGTCTGGGGAGTTTTCTCTGCGGTTTTGCGGATAACATCTGGGAACTCATAATAACCAGAGCATTTCAGGGAAGCGGTGCGATAGGCGCGGTAGCCATAGCCTCTCTCGGAGATTCGACAAGAAGCGAGGTGAGAGCACAGTCTTTCATGTTGACCGGAATAATCATAGGGATAGCATTTATAACCTCGCTCGTGGTAGGCCCTGTACTCGCGGCAAAATTCGGCTTCGAGAGCATTTTCTTCATACTCGCAGCCTTGGGTTTAATTGCCACATTTATTACCCTTTTAATGTTTCCGAAACTTCCAAGAAAAAAAACTAGGGTTGGAAAAGATATTCTTCTCAAGCTCAGAGAACCGGAAGTGGGGAAAATCCTTTCTTCAACCTTCATAACCTCCCTTGCCCTTAACCTCATACTGTTTATATATCCGCTTGACTGGAAAAATCTCGGTATAAGAACTGAAGACCTGTGGTTTGTCTATCTGGTAATACTGGCCCCAAGTGCCCTCTTGGCGAATGTCTACATCAGAATTTCCGAGAGAAGAAAAACCCTTGGGAAAACAACTCATTTCGGCCTTTTCTTTCTTGTAGCATCATTTCTGATATACCTTCTACCGACATCAGGCGTCGGAATTTCTCTCTATCTTGCTGGAGGAATTTTCTTTCTTGGGTACTCTATATTCCAGTCCACACTGCCCACATTTATCACGCAGAGAGTTTCTTCGGAAAACAGGGGACTTTTCTCAGGCTTTTTCAACTTGGCGAATTTCATGGGGGCCTGCGTAGGTGGAATGTTCTCGGGTATTCTTTATGAAACTAACGAATCTCTGCCCATTGTATTTGGGCTTCTGTTCTTTTTACTATGGAAATTTATAGGGCTCCCTGGACCACCCCTTGAGCAGACTACAGAAAAATGAGAATATACACGCTTGATCGATCACAGTTTCTGCCAGTTTCCGCTGAGAAGGCGTGGGACTTTTTTTCCAACCCTCGCAACCTGCCCTTAATAACTCCACCGGAACTTAATATACGGATAACATCCGAGCTGGAAGAAAAAATATATCCCGGCATGATAATCACCTACACCATAACTCCCGTCCCCTTCATCAAAACAGGATGGACAACGGAAATAACTCATGTTGATTCACCCGGCTATTTCGTCGATGAGCAGAGGTCTGGACCCTACAAACTCTGGCACCACAAACACTTTTTTTTAAAGTCGGGGGAAAAAACACAGATAAGAGACCTTATTCACTACTCCATGCCATTTGGCTCTATTGGAAGACTGGCTAATCTTCTTCTGATAAACAGAAAACTGGATTTTATATTTAATTACAGAAGTGAGCAGATCAGGGAAATATTTGAGATCTGAACCAAGAATACGGACCTTATATGCTTTTTTCTGTAGCTTGAAGCATAATATAGTACAGGGTATAATTTAAGGATTAGGTTTGCGCGTAAGGCAGTTCATCAGAGCCCGGGTCTGCTCGTACGGTGTGAATCCGGCGCGTGATGCCAGAGTTGCAAGACGTAAGGAGACACCAGATGTCCACGCACAAATCTTCGGACTCAGCAGAACCAGCTGGCGACAAAAGCCAGAAAATAAGTTCTACAGCAGTCCGGCAGATGGTTCTCTCTACCGCTATAATGGCCCTTGTGTTTATATCCCTCACTCAGGCATTCATCATACTGAGAAACAACCAGCAAATACTTGAGAGCGAGGAAAAAAAGCACAACTCATACCTTCTAGCCGATGAGCTGCGTCAGAGTTCTGATGACCTGACTCGCATGGCACGCACTTACTCTCAGACCTTAGACAAGCGTTTTGCCGACTATTTCCAGGAAATTCTTGATATAAGAAATGGAAATGTCCCTCGTCCCGAAAAATATAACAACATATACTGGGACTTTGTAGTGTCGACAGAAGAGCGACCACGTTCGGGCACCACGAACGTACCTCTTAACGCACTTATGAAAAAAGCAGGATTTACCGACGCTGAACTGGAGCTTCTTGAAAAAGCCGAGAACGAATCAAACGCCCTTGTTAATCTGGAAGTTCAGGCAATGAACGCAATAGTGGGCCTTTACAGAGACGCTTCGGGCAAATATACGGTACAAGGAAAACCTGACCCCGAACTCGCACGCCGACTTCTGTACAGTGATAATTATCACAAGTGGAAAGAACGCATTATGTCTTCTATTGAACAGTTCTTTGAAATGTCTGATAAAAGAACGGGACAAGAGATAAAACTCTATAAGAACCGGGAAAGAATAATGCTCTTTCTGCTGATCGGAACAATCAGCTTGGCTGCCCTGCTGGCTATCGTTTCAATTATAATGATGGCTGACTCTGCAAGGAAATTATAGGACTTATCGACGAGCCGTACAATCTGTCGTTAAAATCTGATTCTCGAGAAGAATTATGAATTTTTCAGAATACAGGAACAGAAAAGAAAGTTTTCCTCTCATATCTTTTGAGGTTTTTCCACCCAAAGATAATGCCGAATTTGAAAAACTCAAAGGCACTCTCGCAAAACTTGCCGAATTCTCGCCCGCGATTATAACGGTAACACATGGTGCTATGGGAAAAGAACGTAAGAGAACACTTGAAGTAGCCTCCTACATAAAAAATATTATCGGCATAGAAAGTGCATGTCACTTGACCTGCATAGGGGCATCAGAGAGAGAAATAGATGTTTCCCTTGAGCTTACAGAGCATGAAAAGGTACGCAACATAGTAGCACTTCGGGGAGACATTCCCAGAGAAAATGGCAAAGTGTTGCTCTCAAGCGGAGCCTTTCAGCACGCAAACCAGCTCGTGGAACACATAAGAAGACATAAAAACGGAAGCCCGAAACGGTTCTCCATAGCAGTTGCTGGCTATCCGGAAAAACACATTGAATCCCCGAGTTTTGAGGAGGATATAGCAAATCTGAAAAAAAAAGTAGATGCAGGTGCTGACATAATAATTACCCAGCTTTTCTTTGATAACCGCTACTATTTTGATTACATGAGGATGGTGAGGGATGCCGGAATAGATCTTCCCGTCATCCCGGGTCTTATGCCTGTGCTTTCATCAAGGCAGGTAATAAGAATATCTTCCCTCTGCGGAACAGAGATTCCTGCAGGCCTGAGAAAGAAATTGGTGGAAGTGGGAGATGATAACCGCAAGGCGGTGGAGGTAGGAATCGCCCATTGCAGGGAACAGGTAAGAGAGCTTCTCTCTGAGGGAGTTGAGGGGATTCATTTTTACGTTCTTAACAAAGCTTTCCATATAGAAAAGATTCTGCATTCTGTCTGATGCCTGAAACAAAGAAAATTTTTGATGAAGTAGCACGTCACTACGACTGGCTTAACACCCTGTTTAGCCTCGGAATCCACAAGTTTTGGAGAAAGAAGCTGGCGGCACAGCTAGACTATGACGAGTATAATCTGGACATAGCAACCGGAACGGCGGAGGTTGCAATTGAGGTGGCAAGAAAACACCCTGAATCCAGAACTGTCGGGGTAGATCCCAGTATGAACATGCTCCGTATAGGGAAAAAGAAAATTGCTGAACAAAACTTAAGTGAGAAGATAAGGCTTGTGTCGGCCGCTGCGGAAAATCTTCCCTTTTCGGAAAAACAGTTCAGTTCCGTTACGATAGCATTCGGCATAAGAAACACCGTTGATTACAAACTCTCCCTAAAGGAAATAAGAAGGGTGCTCAAAGTAGGCGGAAGACTTCTTATACTTGAATTCGCAATCCCACGAAACCCCGTATTCAAACCTGGCTACATGTTTTATTTCAAGGTGCTGATGCCGTTTATCGGAAGCCTGTACGGCAGGGGCAGGGAATACAGATATCTGGCCGAATCCGCCGCTTCATTTCCTCAGAGAAAAAACTTCATACTAGATCTTGAGGAAGCGGGCTTCTGTGACTGTTCCTACTCGGAACTCACTATGGGAATAGTGGCTCTATACAGTGCAACCAGATAGAAATCCCCGTTGATTTTTCATTGAGAACACTTAAGGATAAAGCCTGCTTATGCTCCATCCACCTCCGGGAGAAAAAACATATCTGAAACGATCGTGAAGCCGGCTTTTTCTTCCCTGCCAGAACTCAAAACGCAACGGACTCACTAGGTACCCTTTCCAGAAACCGGGTCGCTCTATGTTTTTTCCTTCCCACTCAGAGCTGAACTGGTCATATTGCTCCTCGAGTAACTGGCGGCTTTGGAGAACTTCGCTTTGCCTTGAGATGCATGCTCCTATACGGCTCTGGCGAGGCCTTGACTTAAAGTATTCATCGGCTTCCCTTTCAGAAAGAAGAGAAACCCGGCCATCTATTTTTACTTGTCTCTCAAATTCAGGCCACCAGAAGCAAAGAGAAGCTACAGGGTTTTCATCCATATCCCTGCCCTTACGGCTAAAGGAATTTGAATAGAAAGAAAAACCTCTTTCGTCATATCCTTTAAGAAGCACCACTCTTGATGACGGAATGCCTTGTGCTGCCACAGTTGAGAGAACAAAGGCATTTGGAAAATCGATTTTTGCCCGAAGAACCTCTCCGTACCAGATGTCAAACTGATCAAGCGGATCTTGCTTAAGATTTTTTCTTTCAAGTTTCAGCTTAAGGTACTGGCTTGAATGGAATTTGTTTTTTTTTGACATTTTACTTCAAAATAACATCCTCAAGCGCCAAACCCAGATCTTCATGCAGGAACTCATAGCTTGAGGAAGCTAGCTTCTCAGGATAAACCCTGTTGCTAGCAAGCACAGTACAGCGGCCCATCTCTCCAAAAAAAAGCCGTACGGCAAATGCAGGAACGGGAAGGATGGCCGGCTTTCGCAGAGCTGCCGCAAGCACAGTTGTAAACTGCCTGTTAGTCACAGGGTTTGGGGACACCGCATTAACGGGTCCGCTTAGTTCCTCATTTTTGAGCAGATAAACAATTATACGCGAAAGATCTTCTATCGATATCCAGCTCAAATACTGCTCACCCCCTCCGACAACTCCTCCAAGACCCATCCTGAACAAAGGAAGCAAAGAGACGAGCATCCCTCCCCTAGGGCTCAGGACAACACCTATGCGCAGATTTATGACCCTCACACCAATATCCGATGCAATATTAGCCTCATTTTCCCACTCAGCACATACATCGGGCAAAAACCCTGAACCGCTAGGGGAACTCTCAGTGAGTTTTTCCTTTCCACAGCTTCCGTAATACCCGATCGCCGAGGCACAGAGAAAGGTTCTAGGAGGATTTCGAAGTCTGGAGAGAGTCTTTACCAAGTAACGGGTACTGAGCACTCTGCTTCGACGTATCGAGTTCTTCTTTTTGTCGGTCCATCTGCCTATTATGCTCTCGCCTGAGAGATGAACGACGGCGTCAAGACCCTCAAGCAGATCAGGATTTTCAATATAGCAACCCTCAGGATCCCAGAAAATTATATTCCCTACCTCATTGCGCGACCTTACGAGACGCCATATTTCAAAGGAATCCGAAGAAAGGAGTTTAAGAAGATGTGTTCCAACAGTTCCACTTGATCCCGAGATAAGAACTCTCATTTTTCTAGTTGAGAAGACCAGAGCTATTACGAAGCAAATGCATCGATCAATCGCTCCTGATACTTCTTCACCTCCCTGAAATCAAGAAAATAATGAGGTGCACTCAGCACCGGAAGATCAATATATTTCCTGTACTTCTCCACTTTTTCCCTGCAGTGCGCCGCATCTCCGAAAATAGCAAATGTTTCAACCATCTCATCACTTACACCCTTTATCATGGCAGGTATGTCTTTTTTGCGAAAAGCGTCTCTTATCTCCTTCACTTCCTCTGTAAAACCGTGAAGCATAAAAGGAGGGTCGTAAGCTTTTACGGTGGCGTAAAATGCAACGGTCGCTCTGGCGGCTTCCCTAGCCCTCTCCCGCTCGGGAGAAACAGCACAGGTAATTATGGAGCATTTTATGAAATCGCCGTTTTCCTTACGACTTTCTAGTTCTTCTTCAAGCAATGGGGAAACTACTTGCTTTATGTACTCAAGTGAACAGACCACATGTCCAATGTAGCCATCAGCGATTTTCGCCGCTGCCCTGACCATATTGCTCCC
>JAPOSJ010000122.1 GCA_026709745.1 Candidatus Dadabacteria bacterium
GCTATTGAGAAAAAGTGAAAATGGGCTTCTTCAAGTAGCCCGAGGTAACTTCTAGGAGGCCTGAAACTCTCCTCGGATCCCCTGTAGTACTCAACGACGCTTTCATAGCTGAATCCTACCTTCAGGAAAAGCAGGAGGTTGGTCAGCCATAAAAAGAGAAAGAAAACCGTTGTGAGCAGAACAATGAGTTTCAGCAGGTCGTTTTTTCTTATATCAGCTGATATGAAGAATTTCATTTATCTCTCCCGCGTGGATAATCCAGAATCAGCAGGAATGCCGAACATGATCCTGTAAACTGAGAGAACCCTTCTTGTGGCCCGGGAAAAAGATTCTGCGCTTATGGTGGCTCCGGTAATGTTGGGAACTGCTTTTCCTAACTTCATTTTGTCCATACTGGTTTTTCCAAGAAACAAGTTTATCCATTTTCCGCTCGGCATGTAATCTGTGGGTTCAAAAAATGCGAGAGTTTCAGCGTGGCGAAGCGTCCCGTCGGGATTTATTACGAACATTACGGTTTCGGTCAGAGTCCGAAGAGTGTGGGTATCGATGACGGCGTATCCTGTCTCTTTTCCATCCGATTTTGCTATATAAAAAGTGTAAAGTCTTGAATCTACCTCGACCTTTGCCATTGCACGCACTCTCTCGGCTTGGCGTTTGGTGAGAAAAAGGTGTCTTTTTTCTATTTCTTCCGCCTCAGGGAAGACAAGTTCAAGGGCTTTGCCCTTAGTAAGAAAAACCTTGGCGTATACATTTCCCGCACCCTGTAGAGAAAATATAAATATTATCAGAATAAGACTTTTTGCAACCATTATAATTGAACAAGGGCAACATTCTATCTGAACATTGCCCTTGTGAAGAGAGAAAGAGAGAAAAAAAGAAGCATAAACCCGCGCCCGTTTATCGCGGATTTAAGTTTTACACCCTAAAATACATATCCGATTCCGAAGTTGTACTGATCCTCTGACTCACCCGCGGCCGTGTCAAGATTCTGATATTCTGCTTTTATGACTACGTTTGAGATCGGCTTATAATTCAGCCCGATAGTGTACTGGGTTCTGTCATTGGCGGGGTCTCTTTCATATCCCGCGGGAACTTTTTCTTGGGTATCGAATTTTTCATACCGAAAAAAAGGTGCCAGATATTCCATATACCTGCTTGCGGAGTTAAACACGGAGAAGATGTTGTATGCTCCAAGAACATACCAGCCGGACTGCTCCTCCCCTACGGACTTACTGCCTGTATATTCTTTCATCTGATTTATAAGCGCGGCATCATCAAGACTGGTCCAGACCCCAAGAGCTCTCAGATCGAGTCCGGCATACTGAAACTGCCCATCAACCGAATACATTTTGAAAAGGCCGTCTATAGTCTGGCCGTTGACTTTCTCTCCCTGCCCCGTGTTGCCGTAGTAAAAGGAACCTCCAACCCTGATTCCCGGAGTTGGATCGTACTCAATGCGTCCGACGAAAGCCATATCCTCGAATCTTGCCCTGTTGCCCTTGATTCGGAGACTTCTGTTATCCGATGCCTTGAATCCCCGTGCGTCGGCACTTGACATCGCGTAGGCTCTGTAGGAAAGCTCCCCGGCGTTACCCAGATCAAATGTTCCGTGCGCCCCGGCTCCAGATTCTCTCCAAGTGCTCGGAATTATCCGTCTCTCCACCTCGGGTCGTCCCACTCCGTAAAACGTAGTAGGCTCGTGAATTTCGTTTACAGTTCCGAAAGGAGTCAGAAGAAGTCCGCCCCTTAGGTTAAACGCATCGCTTATGAGAAAATCTATATACGCGAACTCAACCGACGCCGACCCGGATTTTCCGTCCTTGTTGCTTCCGGTTGTACCGTGCTCAAACTCTATTTCAGAGTTGAAGATTATGTTGTCGTTGTATTTGTAGCCGTTATAGAGAACCAGCCTCAGTGTATCCACCACATCATTTCCATCCCCCTCCTTTACATTGCCTACAAGTAGCTCACCGTATCCTCCGAACGATATTCCCTGATCAACCCTATAGACTTTGGAAGCCGCGGGGGCTAAACCGAATTCTGTTTCATAGACCGTAGGTTCCGTTACCGAAGCCGACTTTATTGCTTCTATCTCATCCGCTAGAATTTTTATCTGCTCCTCAAGCTTTTTTACCTTTTCCTCGGAAGCTGTGCCCGCTAGAGAAATTTGTGTGCCGGCAAGTGAAAAAATCAGTAAAAAGGCAAAAAGAAATTTCCACTGTCTTATATAATTAACCATACTGTTTATATCCTCCTTCTTTTGCGACCTGCTAGGCCTAAACCAAAAATATATATTCTGGATAATCAATATCCGCAATGAATAATTAATAGTATTATGGAGTTAGAATGTCAAGAATATTTTTTATAATTTTAAGAAAAGAAAATCGGCGGAATCAGTTTTCAATCTCTGCAGCCGCAGTGATTTATAAGGTTAAAAATGCGGACAACTGGGATTATTGACAACGAAGGTCTGGAATGGTACAAATCATCTTTCTTACTTCCCCGAAGGGGGAGACATATCCAGAAATCATGTTTAAAAAAAGTTTCTTTTGCCTATTCGTTTTCATATTTTTTCTCTTTCAAGGGTCTTCTTATGCAGCAGATATAGACAAGGTACTATCTCTTGTCGACTATATAGGAGGAGATTACTCAAATGCCGTAAAAGATGGGGAGATAGCAAACGAATTTGAATATCAGGAGATGGTGGACTTTTCTTCTGCTATTGTTGATCTATGGGAAAAGACAGCTGAAAAAAGAGAAGGAACAGCTGATTTCTCCGAGAAATTCGCACTTCTGCGCTCGATAATAGAATCTAGGGGGCCTGTCTCCGAGGTGGAAAGTCTTGCCGGTGAACTGAAGGGGCAGATCATTTCAGCCTATGATATCAAACCCTATCCAGCGAATATACCGGATTATGAAAGCGGAAAGGAGCTTTACGCGAAGAACTGTTCCTCTTGTCACGGGCTCTCCGGAAGGCCGGACGATGCTTTTTCTAGGACTCTCAATCCCCCTCCCACGGATTTTACAGACCCGGACATAAATCTCGGGCTCTCACCTTTTAAAGTTTATAACACTACCACTTTTGGAATCGAAGGTACCGCAATGAACTCGTTTGAAAAGGTACTCGACGAAAAACAGAAGTGGGATATAGCGTTTTACGTTCTCTCGCTTGGGTATCCGGATATTCCCTCAAGCTTAGATAGTTCTAGGTTTTCCACAGAAAATATTCCCCATGAAGCCAGAAAGCTTGAAAATCTTGCCTTGGCCAGTAATGCGGAGATTCTTATAAATGCCGGAGCAGGAGAAAGTGACCAGGAAATTCTTTTTTACCTTAGAACTGCCTACTTTCGGGACGGAATTGGCGAAGGGGCGTCCGAAGCTGTAGCACATACAATCAGGAAGCTTGAAGAAGCCATAAGTCTTTACGAATCCGGCAGAAAGAATGAAGCATTCAAAGAGGCCCTTGACGGGTACTTGGGGGGCTTTCAGAAAATCGAGCCCGCTTTGGTCTCGAAAAAAAGATCGCTTGTTCTTGAAGTTGAGAAAAAGATGGGATCTTTCAGGTCATTAGTCATGTCCAACCGGGACTCTTCTGAGCTTGTTGATCTCAAAGCAAGCATAGAAAAAGATCTCCGCGAGTCGGAACATATCCTAAAAGGCGGTTCCTCTCTCGGCAAGCACCTGAGTTTCATCAGTTCTTTTTCAATAATCCTGAGAGAAGCTCTTGAAGCCCTGCTGATAATCGCGGCCATTATTGCGGCTTTGGCGCATTCGGGTAACCGTGGGGTGATCAGGTACGTTCACTATGGGTGGGTGGCTGCCATATTTGCGGGACTGGCAACATGGGTTGCGGCAAGAACCATAATAGATATCTCGGGAGCGAGAAGAGAGATTGTGGAAGGAGTAACTTCTCTTCTGGCAGCAGTGATACTTTTTTATGTGAGTTACTGGCTTGTCTCGAAGGCTGATGTAAAAAAATGGAAAGAATACGTACGCTCGAAAACCCAAGGTGCGCTTACAAGAAAAAGCGGACTTACTCTTGCGTTCGTTTCGTTCTTTGCTGTATACAGAGAAGCTTTTGAAACCATACTTTTTTATCAGGCGCTTTTTTTCCAGACAGATTCCTCCACACCACATGTTATCTACGGACTTATCGCTGGAGTTGCAGTCGTATTGGTTATAGCTTTTCTTATGTACAGGGTTACCCTCAGAATTCCTCTTAAATATTTCTTCTCCTTCACGAGTATTTTCCTTTATTTGCTCTGTTTCATACTTCTGGGCAAGGGAATACTTGAACTCCAGGAGGCAGGAATTATCTCCTCAACTGCAGCAGAGTTCATTCCTTACATTGATACTCTCGGTATATATCCCACTTACGAGACAGCAATTCCCCAGGTAATCCTGCTTATGCTTGCTTTTTTGTTGTTTGCGCGAAATTACGTATACCGGGAAAAACATTCTTAAGCTGTAAATGCCGCTCAAAAAGTGGTGCAGGATTGAAGTCGTATCTCGACCTCTGAAAGAGTCGGGGTTTTGGTATTTTGCGAATAATTATATATTGTTACCTGAAATATTTGCCGAGGGGTTTTAAACTAAATGAAAATAAATGTCGAGGATATTGACAGCACCAGAAAAAAGATAAGAGTTTCTCTTTCTTCAGATCAGGTTTCAGAAAAAAGAAATTCCGTGTTCCGTGATGTTATGGGGGGAGTGAGTGTCAAGGGATTCAGAAAGGGAAAGGTCCCCCGCCATGTGGTTGAGTCTATGTACGGAAAGGAAGTTGATCAGGAAACCGCATCTAACCTTGTTTCTGAGACTTTGTCAGAAGTCCTTGCCGAGCGCTCACTTCTGCCTGTAAATCGTCCCGATATCACGGAGATGGATGAGGTGAAGGTCGGTGAGGAATTTGCTTACTCGGCCGAATTCGAGGTTATTCCCGAATTTGAGCTTTCCGATTACAACTCTATTTCAGTGAAAAAAACTGTTCGTAATGTAACCGAAGAGGATATAGACGCTGAGATACAGAAACTGAGGGAGCGCTCTGCACAGTCAAAACTTATCGAGGATAACCGTCCGGCTCAGGAAGGCGATTACGTTTTTGTGGACTACAGCGGTACTTTTCTCACCGGTGAGACTATAGATGATCTTAACAGGAAGAATGTCAGATTCCTGCTGGGTGAAGAACAGTTCTCTCCTGAGTTTGAGGAAAATCTGCTTGGGAAAAAGACGGGGGAAGAGGTGCAGTTCCCGGTTTCCTACCCTGAAGATTTCTTGATACCTGATGCTGCCGGCAAGACGGTCAGTTTCACTATTAAGATAAACGAGATTCACGAAAGAATACTCCCCGAGGCGGATGATGATTTTGCGAAGGACCTTCAGACCGAAAGCCTCTCAGAGCTTAGGAAGAGCATAAGGGAACAGCTTGAGCGCCTTCATGAAGATGGGCAGCTTACCTTGATGAGGGAACAGGTAGTTGATGAACTTCTCTCGAAAAACCAGTTTGATGTCCCGCCTTCAATGCTTGAGAAGGAGCGGGAGAGCCTCAAGGCGAGATTTATCTCCGACATGAGAAACCGGGGATCAGAAGATCCAGAGGTCGGGGAGCAGATGACGGAAAAATTCACGGAGAAGGCTGCCGAGAGCGTCAGGACATCCATAATTCTCGGCCGCATCGCGAATCAGGAGGATGTAAAGGTGACGCGCGGACAGATTAATGAGCATATAGACCGCCTTGCCGCTACATATAATCTTCCTTTAGATCAGGTACACAAAGCTTATGAACAACCCGGGGCGATTGAGGGTCTTGAATCGCAGGTAAGAACCCGCCGCGTTCTGGATATCCTCTTGGAGAAGGCCCAGGTTGAGGAAGTGCAGAGTGATTCCGCACAGATTGACAATGAGCAACCCGCTTAGTTATAATCGGTTGGATGATAACCGATTTTATACCCTATATTATTGAGCGTACAGCCAGGGGTGACCAAGGCTATGATATTTTCTCGAGGCTCCTTAAAGATAGGATTGTCTTTATAGGCTCTGAGATAAACGATGCGGTTGCCAACGTGGTTATTGCCCAGCTGCTTTTTCTTGAATCTGAAAATCCTAAAACCCCTATTTATCTCTACATAAATTCACCTGGAGGACATGTTACCTCAGGTCTTGCCATCTACGACACAATACAGTATGTAAAGCCGGAAGTCTCGACCATATGCATCGGCCAAGCCGTCAGCATGGCTGCCGTTCTACTGGCAAGCGGTGCGGCTGGCAGGCGGTACACGCTACCTCACTCAAGGGTTATGATTCACCAGGTGCTGGGGGGTGTATCTGGACAGGCAAGTGACATAGAGATACACGCAAAAGAGATTGTCAGGGTAAAAGAGCAGCTAAATTCAATACTCGAGAAACACACCGGGCAGACTCTTGAGAGAATATCGAGCGACACCGACAGAGATTTTTTCATGACGGCTCAGGATTCCATTGATTACGGTATAGTGGATTCTATAGTTACGGCGAGGGAGGAGGCAACCTGATGAGTCCCAGAAAAAATAGAGAAGAGTTGAAGCACTACTGTTCTTTCTGTGGTAAGAACCAAGAAGAGGTCAACAAGCTTATAGCGGGTCACGGTGTTTATATCTGCGATGAGTGTATTGATCTTTGCAACCAAATCATAGCAGAAGAGAAAACCAAAGACAGTGCATTTCCGAAGCCGAAAAAATCTTTCCCAACTCCACAGGAGATAAAAGCTTTTCTTGATAGCTACATAATAGGTCAGGAAAATGCCAAGAAAGTCCTTTCCGTCGCTGTCTACAATCACTACAAGCGCATACAGTTTAACGAATCCGGGAGAAGAAGGAGCGACAAGGTGGAGGTGGAGAAAAGCAACATACTCCTTATAGGTCCCACCGGTTCTGGAAAAACTCTGCTCGCGCAGACTCTGGCCAAGATTCTAGATGTTCCCTTTACCATAGTTGACGCTACATGCTACACAGAAGCTGGCTATGTGGGCGAGGATGTGGAAAACATGATTGTAAGCCTGCTCCAGGCAGCTGACTATGATGTCGAGAAAGCTGCCCGGGGAGGCATAATCTATATAGACGAGATAGACAAACTTACCCGCAAATCAAGCGACAGCCCTTCAATAACAAGGGATGTGTCCGGAGAGGGTGTGCAGCAGTCCCTACTCAAGATAATTGAGGGAACTCTTGCAAATATTCCTCCCAAGGGAGGAAGAAAGCATCCCCAGCAGGAATTTACCCAGGTTGATACAACGAACATACTTTTCATATGCGGTGGCGCTTTCTGCGGTCTTGAGGATATAGTCAGTGCGAGAATCGGCGAGAAGTCCATCGGTTTCGGGGCGAAACTCTCAGATAGGACGGCGGAAGATGACAAGAATCTTCTCAGCAAAGTTAGGCCCGAGGACCTTGTTCAGTTTGGACTGATTCCCGAATTTGTTGGCAGGGTTCCAGTTATTGCAAGCCTGAGTGAACTTACAGAAGAGCAACTGGTCAGAATTCTGACTGAGCCCAGAAACGCAATCATAAAGCAGTTTGAGAAAATGATGGAGTTTGAAAAGGTTTGCCTTGATGTAACTGAAGGCGCTAGAAAAGCCATCGCAAGGGAAGCTATTTTGAGAAATACAGGAGCTAGAGGGCTCAGGTCCATCATAGAGGCTATTATGCTTGAAGTTTTCTATGAAGTGCCTTCTCTTGAAGGAGTGAACCGCTGTCTTATCGACAAAAGCGTTATAACGGGGCGGAGCAATCCCAAGTTTTATTTTGAGAAATCAGATGAGGAGAAAGCGGAGAAAATGCTTGGAACCTGAGAAATTCCAGACGTAGATTTTCCCCTATCCTTAATCCCGAAATCCATGATTGATAAGGAACTGCTTGAAATTCTAGTGTGTCCCGAGACCGGAGAGCCTCTTGAAGAGGCTAATTGGGAAGTTATAGAGCAACTTAATGAACTCATTGAGCACGGAAATCTGGTTGACAGGTCAGGAGAGAAGGTTTCAGACAGAATTGAAGGGGGCCTTCTATGCCGTGGCGGGAAATATATCTACCCCGTGAGGGAGAGCATACCAATTTTGCTTATCCAGAATGCCATTCCGATCATGGTGACCTGATCTTCCCGCCTTGTGAAGAATTTCTTCGCTTTGCCTGATTAGCTGCTTTGTGGCACTTGCAGGTTTTCTCGTCAAAATACAATACAACCCAGACTGTAGAGATAAACGCAGTTTTTTCTGCCCATGTTCTGCATCATCAAATATATCTTTAGAATTTCGTGGTTCTCTGCATATGCATGGATCAGTTCTTCAGCAGAAAATCAAGCACTGCCTTGTCCGCCTCGCTCTGGCACTCTCTCCAGAATCCGTGTCCTACCTCTGCAAACGCCATCCCGACTGCGTTTGGTATAAGTTCCACAAGTTTTTTCGATCTCTCAGGAGGCGTGACGATATCCCGCTCCCCATACATTACAAGTGTTCTTGAAGAGATATTCTTGAGTTCTGACAGTACATCGTGGTTCTCGCATGCGTAGCTCTGATTTCTGTATCCAGTGACTG
>JAPOSJ010000240.1 GCA_026709745.1 Candidatus Dadabacteria bacterium
AAACATAGAAGGTAACACGGAACGCACATATGTAGATATCTTGGGAGACACGTTTGATCAGGAACAGTTTCTTGAAGATTCCCAGATGCGGCCGCTTGTAGCTAGAAAAATAAAAGAGGCCATGGCAAACCTTAAAGACAGAGAAAGGTACATTATAGAAAGACGCGTTCTCACTGACTCTCCCGAAACTCTTGAAGAGCTTTCCCATAAATTCGGCATATCAAGAGAACGAGTAAGACAGATAGAAAAAAACGCTCTCAACAAGATCAGACAGGAATTCCAAAAAGAACATTTTTACGTATAAGTCTGCTGAGGCAGGTATGAGTTCAAGGGTATTGCACCACTGATATACTGAAATTCTCAACTGCCTGTATTCTAGCTCTCAGAAACGGCTTGTAGTTGAATTCATTCCAAGTGCAATATCACTGTTGTAGTGAGCTGCATGTTTCTTATCCATATAAAAATCACTATAGCAAGATTATGCAATACAAAGATTTAGTCCGTAATTTCCATCAAAGCAATACCTGCTTTCTCTCCGCTTTTTCTCTATATGAGGTTTTTTAGATGATCAAGCATCTTCGGTATATTTCCAGGCATGTTTCCACCTGCCTGCGCCATCTCAGCACCTCCACCCCCTTTGCCACCCACAATTCCGGCAAGCTCCTTCACAAGCTCTCCGGCATGATACCTGCCGGCAAGATCCTTGGTAATACCAACAAGAATAAAAACCCGCCCTGCATTTTCTGCTACCAGAAGAGCAACCCCGTTACTGAATTTTCCTTTCAGATAATCCCAGAGAGAACGCAGTTCGGCCGCTTTCGAAAAGGAAACTTTGACCCGAAGAAGATTGACTCCTCCCACATTCTCAATTTTATCAATCAGCCCGGAAGCCATTTCTACAAGTGTCCTCGCCCTGAAAGATTCGATTTCAGCCTGAAGACGTGCATTTTCGTCAATCATTCCGCCTAGCCTGGAGAGAAGTTCAGAGCGGGGAACGTTAAGGGTGCTTGAAAATTCGTTCAGGATGTTTTCCTGTCTTTTTATGTAATTCCACGCTGCCTGGCCACTTACGGCCTCAATTCTTCTTACCCCGGCAGAAGAAGCACTCTCGGACACTATTTTCACCATACCTATTTCGCCTGAAGTTCTCACATGGGTACCGCCGCAAAGCTCCTTGCTGTAATCCCCTATAGTTACCACCCTCACCGTGTCGCCGTATTTCTCTTCAAATATCGCGGTGGCACCATCCTTTATAGCTTCGTCGTAGGAAACATTTTCTTTAGTCACAACTTTGTCATCACGCCTTATTCTCTCATTAACAATCTGTTCTATGGAATCGAGCTTGTGTCTTTCAATCGAAGAGTAGTGACTGAAATCAAATCTCAGTCTGTCGGGACCGACAAATGATCCTGCTTGGTTAACGTGAGTTCCGAGGACTTCCTTTAAAACGGCATGGAGCACATGAGTGGATGTGTGATGAGCTATGACACCCTGTCTGAATTCCTGGTCAACTTCCATGTGCACCGCATCGCCGACTTTCAAACTTCCCTTCTCGATAACAACATTGTGTATAAAAAACGTGGAGCTAAGCTTTTTCGTATCGAGCACCTTCGCACTGCCCCCCTGCCCCGTAATCATGCCCCTGTCTCCGGTCTGTCCGCCTGACTCTCCATAAAAAGGCGTGATGTCAACAAGTACTTGGGCCTTCTGACCCTCTTTAACGGTCCCAGCCGCCTCTCCCCGGCTTATTATTCCGGTAACTACTGAATCAGAAGACAGAGTCCTGTAACCGACAAATTCCGTAGACACCTCCCCGGCAAATTCAAGCAAGACTGATTCAGTGTCGCCTTCTGTACCGTCACGGGCTTCTCTTGACTTGTTCCTCTGTCTGCTCATTTCCTTCTCAAAACCCTCAAGGTCAATATCTATCCCTTTATTTCTGGTTATGTCTTCGGTAAGGTCAACTGGAAACCCGTAAGTATCGTAGAGCCTGAAAACCACCTTACCCGGAAGTTTTTTCTTTCTCCCGAGCTTTGCAATTTCCTGATTAAGGAGTTCAAACCCTCTGTCCACAGTCTCAAGGAATCTATTCTCTTCACTTTTTATGACCTGGCAAACGAAATCCCCTTTTTCCCTAATTTCAGGATAAGAATCCGCCATAATCTCTTCGACAGCCGGCAGTACCCTGTAGATAAACGGTTCGTCTATCCCGAGAAACTTTGAGTGGCGAACAGCCCTTCTAAGTATTCTCCTGAGAACATATCCCCTGCCCTCATTTGAAGGAAACACTCCATCCGAAATAAGAAAGGCAACTGCTCTTGAGTGGTCCGCTATAACTCTCATAGCAACCTCAGTCGAGCGGTCAGCAGAATATTCTATTCCGGAAAGTTCTTCTATGCGGCTTATCACACCCCTTAGAAGATCAGTTTCGTAGTTGCTTCTTGCTCCCTGAAGAACAGCTGCAAGTCTTTCGAGTCCCAGACCCGTGTCGATGCTGGGACTGGGAATACGGTTCATCTCTCCACTCTGAGTTCTTTCAAACTGCATGAACACGAGATTCCAGAGTTCAAGGTAACGGTCGCATTCGCACCCGACCGCACATCGCGGCTTTCCGCACCCGAACGACTCTCCCTGATCTATCAGTATTTCCGAACACGGACCGCATGGACCCGTATCACCCATTGACCAGAAATTATCTTTATCTCCCATTCTGACAATTCTTTTTCTGGGGATACCGATATTCCTGTTCCATATATCAAAGGCTTCGTCGTCATCCTTATAAACTGTGATCCACAGTTTTTCCTTGGGAAGTCCGTAAACGCCGGTAAGAAGGTCCCATCCATAACTTATGGCCGCTTCCTTGAAATAATCGCCAAAGGAGAAATTTCCAAGCATTTCAAAAAAAGTGTGGTGTCTCGCCGTATATCCGACATTGTCAAGGTCATTGTGCTTTCCTCCAGCCCTTAGACACTTCTGGGAAGAAACCGCTCTTTTGAAACTCCTGGTCTCACTTCCTGTGAAAACATTTTTGAACTGAACCATCCCGGCGTTGGTAAAAAGAAGTGTTGGATCATTTTCCGGTACGAGAGATGAACTACGTACCGGTTCGTGCACCCTCTCGGAGAAATACTTGATAAACTCTCTTCTAACCTCGCATCCTTTCATCTAGCAACCCCCGGACATGACAAACCGCAACTGGCAGCAGCGGTTAAGACCCGATTAAAAATATAACAGGAATGGTGGAAAACTGAATTGAGAACGCTGTGGGGCAAAACAATAAAGAGCTACTTTCTGGTCATTTGCAACGCTTCTTCCTCAACTCCGGTAACAGCATAGCAGAGCTTGCCATTAACTTTTTCACGTCTAACTTCAAGATAATCGCTTATGCTCTGGCGGAAGCCTGTCGTAACCATTATGCCCCAGGGCCTAGAACTATCGCAAAGAGACTTTGCCTCATTCACAAAGGGTTTTGCGAGAGAGAAAATGTCCGCCCCTGCAGACACTGACAAATCAACCGAAGAAATCCCCATTTTAAGCTTTATATCCGAGTGGGTGGATACTTTCTGCCCATCAATCACTCCGGCGAACATCTGCATTATCTCAACCGCACAACATACGCAATTAAGCTTTGCAGCCGAATCGGTATTAGCAAAGAAAGCCACTAACTCATCGCGCAGCACCGCTTCCACCTTCCCTCCAAAGGAGACTATGGCGGTTGAGACGGTTTTTCGATAATCAACCGTAAGGGAGTTGACGCTGGGCGGGGAAACATCCTTAATCAGGTTTTCAAAATCCGAGATCTTTACGACAAGTATGCTGATATCCGTCTTGGTTTCCTTAGAATCTCCTACCTCTTTCTTGGGAACAGGTATGATCTCTTCAGGCTCAAAATTATCTTCGTCAGGAATATCTACGACTTCCACCAAGCCTTCATCAAAAGAGTCTAAAGAATTTTCAGATATCTCGAACAAGGAGGCCTCGGACAGTTTCTCCTGCGACCTAACTATTTTCGGGCGGAAATCCTCCTGCAACTGAGCGGAACGCTTAGAGTCAGAGTCAGGATCCTCGGTGGCATCTCCTTCAGATAATCGCTTTTCAAGCGAGGAGACCATTTCGTTGAATGCGCTGCAAAATCCCTGAACTCCCGCCCCCTTGATAAGCGGAGAAGAGCTATCCAGACGAACACAATAATCTCCTCTGGCAACTGAACTTACAGCACCAGAGAATTCCCCCAGAAACCCGAATGCCCGGTTACTTATAAAACGTATCAGGGCTGTAAAAACAACCCCCATCAGGGAACCAAAAATTAAACTCCACAACAATGCGTCACCGTAGAATTTCTTGCCGACAGATTCTTTTAACCCCAGAAGAACGGTTTTTCCGTCCGGCCCCCTGAGCGCAAGCTTTTCAAAACCTTTGTCATCACGAAAACCGAAGCTCTTCTGAAGAACTCCATTGCTGTCAAGAAGCCTTACATATCCCACGTCGTTTCTTGTGTCAAGAACGCTTCTCGCACGTTTGGAGAAGAACTCCTTATCGGCAAACACCTCTTCCATTTCCGCGGCCCTGAGATCAGCGTATCTCTGTGGAAAATAAAAATGCTGGAATGAGAAAACCGCAGCAAAAGAAACCAGAAAGCAAGAAAGGAATACGGGAAGCAGAGGAACTAGATTGAAAGATTTCTTCCGGTTTTTTAAAGCACTCAAGATAAGCTCCCGTTTATCCGTCTAAGGACTATATGCAGCTACTTCTTGAACAATTATAATTAGGACAAGAATAAAAAACCAGTTCTATGAGGAGCTATTCATTCAGGAACTACGGAAACCTTTGTTCTACCCTTTCCAGATTTCTGAAACTTCACAATCCCGTTGGACATAGCAAATATAGTGTAATCTTTCCCAAGACCCACGTTCAGACCGGGCTTGATGCTGGTGCCACGCTGCCTTACTATTATGTTCCCTTTGACTACAGGCTGACCTCCGAATTTCTTTACCCCAAGCCTTCTGCCTACTGAATCCCTTCCGTTTTTGGAACTTCCACCGCCTTTTTTTGTTGACATGTCTATCTGCCTCCACGAATCAGGCGTTTATGCTTGTAATTTCAACGCTGGTAAGGTTCTGGCGATGTCCTGCCTTCTTCCTGTACCCTTTTCGTCTTTTGAACTTGAATACTATTATCTTCTCGCCTTTTTTATGTCGAATTATCTTGCCTACGACTCTTGCATTCTCAACAACAGGACTGCCTACCCTGACATCCTCTCCATCGGCAGACACGAGTAGAACTTGCTCAAAGCTTATCTCTTCGCCAAGTTCTCCAGAGATCTTCTCTATATCTATAACGTCACCCGGCTTAACTATATATTGTTTTCCACCGGTTTTTATAACAGCGTGCATAAAACCCCTCCGCACTTTAATAGGGGCATTATTGTGCCTGTTAAGAAATTATTTTGTCAAATACTTCCTCCAAGATCGCGTTCACTTTGAGCTTTTCGATTATGGTCTTCACTTGTGAATGTCACCCCGTTTTATCAACCGGCTGAGGTTTTATTGCAGAGTGACGCACAGCGAAGAAGTCACGCAGGATGAGTATCATGACGCCGTCAAGGCCTAGAACCCCAAGGCCACCTCTGCATATTCCGGTATCGCTGACCAGCGCAGCGCACAAATGAAAGTACTGTTTGATGAGCTTCGAAAGCTGGATTAAGAGATCCTTACCATCCTCTATTTCACGCACCAAGTGGAAAACGAGTCATTTTTACCCCTGGAAAGCGGGAGTTTATTCTCCCCATTTAAATACATGATGTATATCTGCCTTTGCCCCCGCCTCTTTGAAGAAAAAGTGATGTAGTAACCGTCGGGAGACCATGTGGGATGCTCGTTTCTTCCCGAAGATGTGAGTCTCTGCTTGCCTTTTCCGTCGGGGCCTACAGTGTAGATATCGGCCCGGGATCTTGTTACTTTTACAAACGCTATGCGGTTAACAGAGGCATTCGGAGACCAGACAGGATCGGTATTATAACCCCCCGAGGTGATTCTTGCAGGCAGACCTCCCTCGGAACTCATCACGTATATATCCGGCGTTCCCGCACGGTCGGAGACAAAAGCGATTTTCTCTCCATCTGGAGACCAAGTGGGGGAAACATCTATAGCCGGAGATTTGGTAAGCCTCCTCAGCACTTCTCCCGAGGATGAAGCTATGTATATTTCTCCGTCACGGCTAAACGCCACGTGCTTGCCGTCGGGTGACCAACTTGGAGAACTGTCGAGGTGAATGCCGCGGGTTATTCTCTTGCCAATGGCGGGAAGACGTGTGGCCTTGAAGCCGAGCAGATAGATATCATGGTCCCAGTTTTTGTCAGAGGAGAATATCACCCGGCTTCCGTCAGAAGAGCAGTCAGGAGAAAGTACCGAGGACCCGTGGTTTGTAAGCTTTTTGGCATTGTGTCCATCGTAATCCATGATAAAGAGGTCGCTTTCATTACCTTCCTTTCTGACAAACACGATCTCAGATTCAAAAAATCCTTTAAGACCGGTAAGTTCCTTCATAAGTTCGCCGGCGAATCTGTGCGCGGCACTCCTTACGTGTGGGGCGGAGGTCATGTACTTTCTTCTCATGCGCTCTCGTCGTGCGGGCACATCGTAAACTATAAGTTCGTAGAATATTTCCTTGGGAGAAATGTTGAAATTTCCGCTCACCAGATATCTGGTCTTCTGCGCATTGAGATATTCGAAATCAACATCTTCAAGGGAAGAGGAAAATAGTATGCTAACTGCTCGGACATCGAAAAGGGCCGCGTTTGTAAGATCACTTTTCAGTACATCAGTAAAATTCTTCCCATAGACGCTTAAGTCTCCGCTGGATTTAAGCACCGCAACAGCAATAGGTATTTTTTTTATCGAAGAAGCAACCGAGGGGAGCAATATCTGTGCCGAAGCAAAACAGGGAATAAAAAACAAAGCAAGGAAAACTGCAATGGCTAATCTCATTTTTATCTTTATAGCTGGCCTCGGGACCACAAGCTTACAACAATTTTGTTGAAGGGAAACTTCCCGAAACAGAACTTCAGTCCCTGAGTTCAACATTCCAGTAAGACATATCGACAAAACTCAGGAAAGGTTCCCAGTCCTCGTATTTCACAGTTTTGAAATGTAGACCGGAAAAAATACTGGCAGCAGGCTTTACAGGCTTGGCAAGCAGTCTCATGTTTGCCTGCTCAGGGGTCTTCCCCCCTTTTTTCCTGTTACACTTAACACAGCAGCATACTATGTTGTCCCATGTGCTTCTTCCTCCCATCGACCGGGGGACCACATGGTCAAGAGTGAGATCTCTTTTCGGAAAAGTTTTCGCGCAGTACTGGCATGTATCCGCATCCCTTCTGAAAATATTTATCCTGTTGAACTTTGGCTGTTTTCTGTGATACCCTTCATATTTGACAAGAATTATCACCCGGGGAGCCTTTATAACGCTTGCAACGGTCCTGATGCAGTCGTCAGGATCGACCGAACGCAAATCCTTCCACGAATCAAAGTCAAACGTCTCGTACTCCCTGTTTACGGCCCTTGCGGCACCGCCATAAAGAAGTATAAAAGCCCTTTTCAGACTCGTTACAGAGACAGGGATGAAAAATCTGTTCAAAACCAGTACGGGAGACTGAAGCATATCAGGCGATAATGTACCGGCTTGAGAAGCTTATTCAAGCAGATGCCAACCTCCTTTATTTTCCTTAACCATTCGTTACAATTGTTATTTTCAGAGAATTCTTTAACATGGAAATGCAAACCAACATGATTATCCAGATAGCTCTATGCACGGTGCTTTTTATGTGCATATTCCTTCTTATAAGATCAACCTGCGAAACGGAACAAGAACCGGGGTCTGGAGAAGACAATAAATAGATGTTTCCAGAACTTCTAAGAATAGGCGACTTTCAGATTACATCATTCGGTGCAATGGTCGCCCTTGCCTCTCTTGTCGCTTTCTGGGTCTCCGGGATGGAGTTTGAGAGAAAAGGAATATCAAAGAAGGTCCACGAACACATTTTTCTTGCAAGTCTTGTGGGAGGCATTCTGGGTGCCAAGATTCTTTTTCTGATAGAGAACATTCCCTTAAGAGACCTTCTCTCTTCTCCTCTTCACTACCTGCTTCTAAGAGGGGGCCTTACCTTTTATGGGGGTTTCTTGCTTGCTTGCTTCGCGTTTTTTGTGGTGATAAAAAAACACGGACAAGGATTCTGGAAAGTTTTTGATGCCATAGCCCCTGCTCTCGCAATAGCATATGCGATTGGAAGGGTCGGCTGTTTTCTGGTTGGATGCGATTACGGAATCACGTGCGCACTTCCCTGGGCAATGTCGTTTCCAAAGGGTTCACCACCGACGCTTGAGATGGTTCATCCTACTCAGCTTTACGAAACAATAATAATGTCGCTTGTTTTCATAGCACTATGG
>JAPOSJ010000003.1:0-1655 GCA_026709745.1 Candidatus Dadabacteria bacterium
CCCTTGTGGACGTTAGAAGGGGCATACTGATGTTCAACAAGCTTAATATTCCGATTCTCGGAATAGTGGAAAACATGGGCTATCTCGATATTCCTGAGCTTGAGGGAAAAATTGATATATTCGGCAGAGGTGGAGGAAGACGGATGGCAGAGAGGTTCGAAGTCCCGTTCCTTGGAGAGATACCTATTGACCCCAGAATAAGAATAGGCGGAGATAACGGAACCCCAATTGTGGAATCCCATCCGCAAAGCGCGGCGTCGCAGGCTTTTTTCGAGATCGCCGACAGAATACTAGAATCCATAGAAAGCTGACCGAAGCCCGGAACTTTCTCATTTGGTTCTTCTATAGATGCATACCTGCCCTAATTTAATCCACTAACTTTCTATAGGCAATTTCAATTAGAATAAAGTTGGGAGGAAGTTGTTTTTCATGAACAGTAAAAAAAATCCTTATTCAGTGCTCGGCATATCGCGCGATGCTACGCAGGACCAGATAAAGAAAGCGTACAGGGATCTTGCGAGAAAACACCACCCGGACATGAACCAGGGCGACAAGACCTCCGAGGAAAAATTCAAAGAAATCCAGCACGCTTATGAAATCCTTTCAGACTCGGAAAAAAGGAAAAACTATGATATGTTCGGGGGTGAAAGTTTTAGTGACAGGGGGCAGGGAACTTACGGACAGTACTCACGTGGATTTCCCGGCATAGATGAGATATTCAAAGATATGTTCTCCCAAAGGGGAGTACAATACAGGGCAGACGGATCCTTCGGGGACCTTTTTGATTTTCCCGGTGCCCGCAGGGAAAGACCCAAGAACATTGAGTATTCAGTTACCCTTGATTTTGAAACGGCGGTAAAGGGAGGAGAAAAAGAACTTCTCATAAAATCTTCTGAAGAAGATACAAGGAAGATAACCGTAAACATCCCGGCGGGGGTAAATACCGGTTCCCGGGTTAGGCTGCCCAGAAAAGACAATCAGAGGAGTTCTGCTGCGGACATAGTGCTCGTAATAAAGAAGGTTTTCCCGCACCCACTTTTCATAAGGGAGAACGACGATATATACATTGATCTTCCTCTTACTATTTATGAAGCCGCGCTTGGAACCTCGATTGACGTACCGACTGTCTATGGCCCGGTAAAGCTAACGATTCCTCCCGGAGTCAGAAACGGTACAAAGATGAAGCTGAAAGAAAAAGGGGTCAGAAATCCGAAGACATCTGAGAGGGGTAGCCAGTTTGTTGTCATTCAGATAGTAATGCCTGAACAGACTGAGAAGGGCTTGGAGGAGATCATAAGGGAAATGAAGGAGAGATATCCTTACAACCCTAGGAAAAAACTCAGTCGGTATTTATAAATTGGAAATATGAAAAAAAACCAAGGAGGTCTATTGTCTTGAGCAATGAAAAAGAAGAATTAAAAATGGATTTTTCGGGTTTTATACTTTCTCTTAATGCCTCGGCTCTTATCCACTTAGGAGAAATCCCAGATCCTCATTCCAAGAAAAGAGAGGTGAACATTCCGGCCGCCAAGCATACCATAAGTATCCTTGAGATACTGGCCGAAAAAACTGAAGGCAATCTAACAGAAGAGGAAAAAACGCTTCTTGACGACATGGTATACAACATACGCATGAAATACGTGAAGTCTCTAAGC
>JAPOSJ010000003.1:1665-8266 GCA_026709745.1 Candidatus Dadabacteria bacterium
AGCTGATTTTCTCCCTATATGGCCAAGAGTTTTAGAAACTCTCTGTATCTCTGTTCTATCTGCTCCTCACCAAGCGAACAGAGGCCTTTTACGCTGAAATTCTCAACAGTGAAAGAAGCAAGTACACTTCCGTAGGCCACAGCTTTTTTGAAACTCGCGAAATTAGGTTTCTCACTATGTGACGCCATGTAACCCATAAATCCTCCCGCAAATGTGTCTCCGGCTCCAGTCGGGTCAAGCACCCGCTCAAGCATGTAGCTCGGAGCAAAAAACAGTTCTTCTCGGGAAAAAAGCAGGGCTCCATATTCTCCTCTTTTCACGATCAAAAACTCGGGGCCCATGTCGATTATTTTTTTTGCCGCCTTAGCCATCATGGATTCTTCAGAGAGCTGTCTTGCCTCAGAGTCGTTTATTATGAGAACATGCACCTTGGCGAGAAGTTCCTTGAGTTTGTCTGGTCTGTTCTCTATCCAGAAATTCATTGTATCACAAGCCACGATCCGGGGAGAACTCATCTGCTCAAGAACTTTCATCTGAACTTCCGGAGCAGTATTGGCAAGAAAAAGGTAGTCGGCACCTCTTAAATTCTTTGGCACAATTGGATCAAACGAGCCCAGAACCCCAAGTGTTACGGACACAGTCTCCGGATCCTTCATATCATAGTCGTACTTTCCCTCCCACCTGAAGGTTTCTCCCTTTTCCTCAGCTACTCCTTCAGTATTAATCCCCTTTAAGACAAGCAGATCGTAATATTCCCGGGGAAAATCTTCACCCACTGATGAAACCATATGGATATCCGTAAAATTACAGGCCGCGAGGGAAAAATAGGACGCAGAGCCCCCAAGGACCCTTTCCTCCCTTCCGAAAGGGGTTTCTATCGTATCAATCCCCACAGATCCCACAACAACAATGCTCATATTTACTTCTCCATATATTTTTCCGCAATAATTCCAAGCCTGTCTCTTGTCCGTGGAGGTACATGCTTACCAGGTGTTATAAGAGCGCACCCGAGGGCGTCCCTGCAGGCGCATTCCCTTTTTTCAGGAATTGCGCGAACTGCCTCGGCCAGTATCTTCTTTGCGGCTGCAACATTTCTGTTCATTATTTCGATTACCTCTGAGACGGTGACATCTTCATGCTTCTCGTTCCAGCAGTCGTAGTCCGTGCAGAGAGCTACTGTCGCATAGCATATCTCCGCCTCTCTTGCAAGCTTAGCTTCCGGCATTGCAGTCATTCCTATCATGTCTGCCCCCCATTGTCTGTAGAGGTGGCTTTCCGCCCTAGTTGAGAACTGAGGGCCCTCGATACAGACATAAGTTCCTCCCTTGTGAACCGTCTCCGTGCAACGTACTGCTGCTTCAAAAAGGCAGTCGCAGAGCGGAGAACATACAGGGTCAGCCATTGAAACATGTGCTACCATGCCTCCTTCAAAAAAAGTGGATAGCCTCCGTTTCGTATTGTCGATAAACTGATCCGGTATTGCTACGTGTCCGGGTTCTATTTCTTCTCTGAGGCTTCCCATCGCACTTATTGATATGATCCACTCGGCTCCAAGTGCCTTCATCGCGTATATGTTGGCCCTGAAGTTTATCTCGGACGGCGATATGGTGTGTCCTGTTCCATGCCTCGGAAGAAAAATTATACGCGTATCCCCAAGAGTCCCGATGATGGGGTTTGCAGAGGGAACTCCCCACGGAGTTTCGACACAGACGCTTTCAGTTTCCGAGAGTCCTTCCATCTGGTAAAGGCCACTTCCACCTATTACTCCTATAGTCTTCAATTTTCCGTTTCCATCCTCCGGAATGTAGGCTTTGCGAGAATAACCACCCTTCTGTCTCCTGAAAAAGGAAGCTCCATCTGTTTTATGCAAAGAAGCTCGATGTCTTCTGAATTCCTGCCGGCGTAATCTTCCCACTCCTCAATTCCCCGAGGCCCCTTCATTATAACCATATTGCCTCCTATATCCAGATAAGGTGTACCGAGAGTCATAATCGTATCCATGCTTCCAAGAGCCCGAAAGGTCACCCGGTCAAAAGTCCCTCTCATCTCTCTACTTACCTTCTCGCCCCTTGAGCGGTAAACACGGATGCCGCGAAGCCCGAGAGATCTTTTCACTTCCTTTAGAAAAGCAACTTTCTTCCCCGCCGACTCAAGAAGCGTAACCTCAAGAGACGGGTCATTAATATAAAGTGGAATTCCAGGAAACCCAGCGCCAGTACCGATATCGAGCACCCGGGATCCCTGAGGGATGAACTCTGCAACGGTAAGAGAGTCAATCATGTGCTTGATTATAATATCCCGATCACTTAGAAGCGAACTAAGATTTACGCGCTCTCCCCATCTGCTAAGCAGGTCGGCATATAAAAGAAAAAGATCCACTTTTATATTAGCAATTCCTATACGCCTCATTCCTTCCATGAGAAGCTGTTCACTGGTCATCTTCATTCTAAGACACAATTGCCGCGTTTCTCTTAAAAGCGAAAGTAAGAAACCCGGTATGCGCCACTGTCCTGTTGTCGGGACGGGTCTTCCCCCTTTTTACCTGATACTTCCTCATTATAAGTTCCACAGTTTCTATCCTGATAAAACCGGTCTCCTCAAGCACTTCCGCAGTTCTCTCCACCTGGTTAAAGGTCGGGGAGATGGTTGCGATTCTCCCACCCGGGGCAAGCGCCTCGTAGGATGCAGGGATTCCATACCATGGCGAAGGAAGATCAAGTATTACCACGTTAACACCCCTTTCTTTAAAACCTTCCCGGACATCAGAGCAATTAAATTCCACATACCTCGAGAGTCCAGTGCGGCGCACATTGTCTTTTGCGTTGCTTATGAACTGCTCTCTTTTCTCATACGTATAGACTTTTCCACAAGGGGCCACAGAGTTTGCAAGCGCGATTGTAAGAGCCCCCGAACCTGTAGCGGCCTCAACAACCCTGCTTCCAGCCCGCACGTCAGTCTTAAAGAGAATCAGGGCCGCATCCTTCGGATAAACTATCTGGGTGGCTCTTCTCACCTTCATGATCTTTTCTTCCACAGTGGGGTTAAGAAGCACAAAGCTGTTTCCAAGGTTTGAAACTATCGTATCTCCCCATGTTTTTCCAAGTGCAGATGAGAGATCTAGCATTCCCATGTGAGAGCTAAAGGTCTTTCCCTCCTGCACCACTACCATGAAGCTTTTATTGTCAGGAGAAACCAGAAGAACGGTGTTGCCGGATGTTATTTTCATGAAATCCGCTTTGCCCTCCCCGAGCCTATAAAGTACTTCAGGGTAAAGATAATGCATCCCGCGATCATGAACACACCCACAGCCCTGTACATGTTCGAAAAGCCGTAATCACGCGCTATCAGTCCTAAGGCGAAAGCGAAGAAATTTATCCCGATGCTGAAAGACATGTTAAACGCGCCCATAGCTGTTCCCCTCTCGTCGTCAAGTGCCCTGTCTATAATCATCGCGCTTACAGTGGGATAAAAAATGCCATAACCAATACTGAAGACAAAAGAAACCAAGACAGCGCGTGCGACTGAATCTATGGAAGAAATCATGAGAAAGGACAGTATCATTATAAACATTGAAGGTAGGACTATCTTTCTTCTCTCAATAATGTCGGGAAGTTTTCCTCCCAGAACTCTAATCAGTATTACAGTTACTGAGTAGGTGAGAAAAAAGCTTCTGGCGTGAATTTCATTTTCATCAAGAAAAACAGAGAAAAAGTTGAGCATGCTTCCAAGCCCAATTGCAATAATAAGGTTGGTAAGCAGAAGAACCCTGAACCTGTTTGAGAAAACAAGGCCGAAAAATCCCCTAAAAACAGACCTTCTGGATACAGTGAAGCTTCCCTCTCGGGAGAAAAAACATAAGACAAGTGCAAGAAGACTGAACATAGAAGTGTAGATAAAGAAGACGGTGTAACCTGCTCTTTCGATTACAAGTTCTCCAACAGTCGGTCCAACGGAGTATGAAGCTATGGTGAACGCTCCGAATAACGCGAGACCATAAGCCCTTATTTCACTTGGAATATAATCGGAAACCGCCGTGGCGGCAGAGGTGAAGAAAAAAGCGAAAGCAACTCCTTGTATGAGCCTCAGAATAAATATTTTCGCGTCGATATCCGATATCAAAATGTAAAGAAGAGAAACTAGGAACATCAGGAAAGAACCCGCAATCATGAACCTTCTGCGCCCGTAGTGGTCTATCAGAAAAGCCGCAAATGGAATTACTCCTATTGAAGTCACACCGAAAGTCCCCATAACATAGCCTATACGAGCCTCGTCACCGCCTATATCCGTTATGAAAAGAGGAAGCAGAAAAAACGAGGAAAAATTGCAGAAAAAGAAAAAATTTCCCAGAGTGACTAGAGAAAAATCTCTGTACTTTTGCACAAACGACATGCTGGATTCCGACCTGAAAAATAAAGTGACATAAGAAGGGGGAGTCTACACGATTTTAAGACTTCTATCAGAAAGGTTTCAGTTTTTTGACATGAAACAGGCCCGTGATATAATAGGCCCTTCCCTGAGCCGTTAGCTCAGCTGGTAGAGCAACTGCCTTTTAAGCAGTGGGTCACAGGTTCGAATCCTGTACGGCTCATTTTTTTGCCGTCCCCGTCGTCTAGTCAGGTCTAGGACATCGGCCTTTCACGCCGGTAACAGGGGTTCAAATCCCCTCGGGGACGCCATAAATTCTCATGGGGCTGCCAAAAGTTATAATACCATGCCATCCGCATCAAGCCTTACTCAGCACAGCTTCTCCATGGTTTATAATGGCAGTTAAGTACCTACTCTACTGCAATTTCCTCGCCCATTATAGCAGTTATGTAATATTTATAGGTAAAAATAACGCATCCGAGAACCAAAAACATGCCTGTTGACAAATACAAGTTGAAAAAACCGTAATCGCGCGCTATCAGTCCCAAGATAATAGCAGAAGAGTTTATCCCTGCTCCATAGGCCATATTGAATATTCCCACGGCAGTTCCCCTCTCACCGGGATACGCTCTGTCAATAACCATTGTGTTTATGGTCGGGTAGGCAAATCCGTAGCCTATGCTGAATACTAAGGAGAACAGGACTAGATGTGAGAAAGATTCCACGAAAAAAGCTATAGGCATAGAAACAACCATCATAAAAAGTGCAGGAAGGGCTATTTTTCTTCTTTCTATTACATCTGAAAATCTCCTGGCGAAAAGGTTGATCAGTATTGCCACCACTGCATAGATAACAAAGAAAATTCCCATCTGAAGACCACGTTCCTGCAAGTGGACATGGAAGAAGTGAACCAGAGACCCGAGCCCCACGGCAATCATCAGGTTCATCAGAAAAAGTATGCTGAATCTGTCTGAGAGAAGAACTTCAAGAAATCCATGAAAAATATGTCTACTGAGTACACCCCGGGTTGTCTCCGTCGCGAAGAAACAGAATATAAACGCAAATAGATGAAAACTGGATGCATAAAGGAAAAATGTTTGGTAACCAAATCTTTCTATAAGAATTTCCCCAAAAAAAGGCCCAACCGAGAAACAAGCTATGGTAGTAATTCCGAAAGTAGTGAGGCAGGAATGTCTTATGCTCCTTGGAATGCTGTATGAAACAGCGGTTGCAGCGGAAGTAAAGAAAAAACCGAAAGCGATACCCTGAAGAAGCCTCAGGGCATACATTGCAACGCCAATATCCGATATAAACAGATAAAGAATTGAGAACAGAAACATCATTGACGAACCCAAGAGCATGAAAAGCCTCTGCCCATAGCGATCTATAAAAAACCCGCAAAAAAAAGCTGTGCTGACCGATGCTACCCCGAATATTCCCATCACATAGCCTATGGAAGCGGCGTCCCCTCCCAAGTCCTTTACGAATAGAGGGAGCAGAAAAAATGAAGTGAACCCGCACTGAAAGAAAAAATTCCCCGAGGTTATCAGAGAAAAATCTTTATATTCTCTTATGAAATTCATTATTTAAACCTGCTATAACCAATAAGCCTTAGATTATCTAAATCAAGCACAGAAATTATCTGGATGCGAAAAAAACTCTGAATGCCCAGCTCTGTGTAAATTAGCCTTCCCAAAAATTGACGACACTTTGCCCTGTTAAAAATAATGCTTAAAGCGAAACCAGTCTGAATCTAAGCTAAATGTATTTTTCGTATTCTTTTTCGAAAAGGTCCGAAAGAATTTGAGCCTTGCGGTCATATTCTTGTGTATCATCCCATGAAAGTCTAGGCTGAAGAAGAGTCGAGTCAACCCTAGGACATTTAAGCGGCACTAACAGGTCAAGTATTGGAACTTTTACAAATTCCCCGCTGTCAAGTAAGCCGCTTACCGCTGCACTTACAAGTGCCCGTGTGGATAGAAGAGGCATCCTTTTGCCAACTCCGAAAGGTCCGCCAGAGATTCCCGTATTGAGAAGCCAGACGTTTACCTCATGCTTCTCCATTCTCTCTTTGAGCATTTTACCGTAGAATTTCGGTGGTCTAGGAAGAAAGGGAGACCCGAAGCATGAACTAAAAGTTGCTTGAGGCGCACTTACTCCTCTCTCAGTACCGGCAACCTTCGCCGTGTACCCAAGCAGGAAATAACGCATGGCCTGATCTGCATTAAGTTTCGAT
>JAPOSJ010000159.1 GCA_026709745.1 Candidatus Dadabacteria bacterium
ATAAATGGACAGGCGCATGGCCGTCCAGCTGAAAGCCCCGAAATGTAATCTATAATCTTCATCACCCTTTAGCTTTTCAGAATCCTTTAGAATTACCCCTCAAGAGATCATCTCCCTATACGAAAGCTTCTTGCCAATCATGTACTTTGCCAATAATTCCATCTGGTCTATCGTATCCAGTTCTTGGATATTATGCCTACCTGCAAACTTGTTTACATAACCCTCTAAATGCTTCGGGGACATCATTGTGGAAGTTCCGTTATAACCACACTTTAATATAGCCCAAAAACTTTCCACGCTATTTGCATGAGCCTGATTTTCTCATATTCCCCGACACTGTGATTTACACTCTCATGCTCGTAGGTAAGTCCCTTATGACTCTGCTTTATTATTCGTTTTATTTATATAATAAATTAACTAAAATAAAGAATTGCCAAGAAATTTTGTCTAAATTGTTGCTATAATTTCCTTTCTTTAAATAATCTCCTCGCTCAGAAGGAACCTATTGTCCTCTCGATTAGCTGCTCCACTCTTGGGTACATGTAGATATGCAGGATGATTCCTGTTACTGAGAAAGGAATTGAATCCCCGGGATCTTTGCTCATAAATGCCAGAACGAATCCGAGCAGGACAATGGTTTCATTAATTCCCCAAGGGACCACGTGGGGAAGCAGAAGACGGTTTGAGAACTCCTCAAGGCTTTTCTCTGCCCCCTTTTTCTCTTCTGCAAGAAATTTCCTGCGAAGCGATTTCTCAGATAATGTGAATCTGTATATGAAAAAGGAGATCATCCCCAGTCCTGCTCCTCCAAGAAGAAAGGCCACCCTTACATTTTCTCCAACATCCGGAGCTTCCGGAGAATTGAAAACGAAAACCACGGCTGTGTAGGCAAACATAGCGAGTAGTAGGGCGAACCAGACTATCTTCAGGGCGCTCTGGTTTTTAGCTGCAGATGAAGCGCGATTTTTGCTGTCCATAGTAAAGTACGGGCGTAGGACTTCGCGCTCAGGAAGTGATCTTAGCAAAGATAATGCTCAGGATTATAAGCGCAACCAGAATTCCCATCATGTAAAAGGGTACGCTCGGGTTGTAACCCTTCTCTATATTGGGAACCCTCTTCTGGGACCAGATTATGGGAGAATCTTTGCCTTGTTCCACATCCCCATTCTCTTCCTGTGCCTCGGTTTGTTCCTCTTCAGTTCTCTTTTCTTCGTTTTCCGCCATTTCGGGATTTCCTTACATTGCACTCTACGGGAGATTATCACGCAACCCGCCCCGAAAATCAAGTTTCCCTGGCTCCGTGCCATTGCCCGGGCACTTTCTTGAAAACCTGCTTCCCTGTATTTATACTTACAATATATATTGTACAAGGCCACCGGGCTGCGTGGCCGAACGGAGGTTTTTAAATGGCAGATTACGCGAACCCGGATGTTCTGGTAACTACAGACTGGGTTGAGGAGCATATTGACGATCCCGATATTGTCATAGTGGAATCGGATGAGGACATACTGCTTTACGAAATAGGGCACATAAGAAATTCGGTAAAATTCGACTGGCAGACCGAGCTTCAGGACCAACTTGTAAGGGACTACGTGAGCAGGGAAAGTTTCGAGGCTCTGCTTTCGGAAAAAGGTATCTCAAATGACCATGCGGTGGTTTTTTACGGGGACAGGAGTAACTGGTGGGCCTGCTACGCTTTCTGGACTTTCAAGATTCTCGGACACGAAAAGTGCCTTATAATGGATGGAGGCAGGCAGAAATGGGTTGATGAAGGAAGAGAGCTTGTAAAAGAGGTTCCTCAGAGGCCGAGGACCGATTATAAGGTATCGGCGGTCGATGAGTCGATAAGGGCTTTCCGCGATGACGTTCTTGAGCATATGAACTCGCACAAACCGCTTGTTGACGTTCGCTCACCGAAAGAGTATTCAGGAGAGCTTCTTCACATGGAGGCCTATCCCCAGGAAGGAGCACTTCGAGGGGGACATATTCCGGGTGCTGTAAACGTTCCTTGGGCCACTGCTGCAAACGAAGATGGAACTTTCCGCTCTGCCGACGAGCTTGTTGAGATATACGAAAAAGGGCAGGGGCTGACCAAGGATAGGGATGTAATTGCCTACTGTCGGATAGGGGAGAGATCTTCCCACACTTGGTTTGTCCTTACTTATCTTCTTGGGTTTGAAAACGTAAGGAACTACGACGGTTCGTGGACCGAGTGGGGAAATCTTGTAAGGGCACCGATAGAAAAATAAGAGGAGAAAAGTTTTTTACGTGAATAAGAAAGGATGCGATCTTGCGGGTACGCATCCTTTTTTTTGAAATTGCGGGGAAATGGCGAGAATACAGGAAATAGTCAGGGAATTTGAAGGGGCAGATCAGCAGGAAATGATAAATTTGCTGATAGATTACTCGGAGGATCTTCCCGAGATTCCACAGAGGCTTGCCGGGCATGTGGACAGGGATCTGCACAGGGTGCACGAGTGTGAAACCCCTGTTTTTATCTGGGTTGAGGTGGCAGACGGCAGGGTGAGCATATTTGCCGACGTGCCGGAACCGTTTCCAACGGTAAAGGGGCTTGTGTCAATTCTCATAAGCGCCGTTGACGGTCTTACCCCCGGCGAGATCGAATCCGCCCCCGCGGATTTTATCTCCAGGCTAGGACTTGCACAGAGGCTTGGAATAAGGAGGGTGAGGGGGCTTAGCGCGGTGTACGCCAGGATAAAAAGCGAAGTCAGAAAGCACGGTGCGGTTACATGATTGAAGAAGAAAGAATGAAAATGATTATGGATCATTATGAGAATCCGAGAAACTTTGGTCCGCTTGAGAACCCCACAGTGATTCTTAGGGGTGGCAATCCCAACTGCGGGGATGAGATAAATATCTATATCCACATGGACGGAGGGAATCTCATAGAGGATATAAGTTTTGATGGGGCAGGGTGCACAATCAGTCAGGCTTCGACTTCTTTTCTTACGGAATTTTTAAAGGGAAAGACTGTAAGCCAGCTTGAAGAACTCGATTCAGACTACTTGAGGGAACTTCTGGGCAAGGATATCATGATAACCCGCCCGAAGTGCAGTCGCTTGGCCCTTGAAACCCTGAAAGCTTGGGCAAGGTGCTTTCAGATGGGAAAAACCTCCTAAATTTTGGTATAATTGAGATTATTACTCAAGAAGACCTAAGGAGATTCAATAATGAAAAACGGTAAGACAGATAAAATGGTCCTGAGTGAAAGGATAGAGGATGCACTTAAATACCCGCTTTTCGATTCCATATTCAACCGTCGCTCAAGGCGCTTCGGACTCGGAATGGAACTTAAGGACAGCAGCCTTGAGTTCAAGTCGAAATACGACCCCGTGCCTCTTACCGAGGAGGAAGAAGCACTTCTTGTATGGGCTGGAACAGGTCTCACAGGCCTCTGCCTTGCCGATCTGCCTCCTGAGAATGGTATAGATCTTCTCTGCCAGTGGACAGGGAGAACTTGGCCGTCGGCGTGTAACAACCACGGGACCGAGCTTTTCTTCACAAACGATAATGGTCTCTACCATGTGGATGTGAAAAACATGCTTCCCAAAAAGAACGAGATTGACATGTTTTTCCAGCTCTCCCGCGAGGAGAAGATCGCTAGGGTCCTTGAGCTCTACAGGGAAAGTCTTAACAAGCTTGAGGATGGAAGGGCCGACATGCCCGATAAGATGCCGGGACTCTTTGAATTTAACCAGTGGAATACAAACAAGCCCGGCACCACGCTTTTTGTTCCCGTAACGGACGTAACCGAGGAATACCTGAACCTCCTCACCCTTTACTGCAGCCACAGCTATGGGTTTACGATTATAGACGATCTCACAGGAAAGCCCGCCGGGGTTGAGAAATGGGTAGAAAAAGGCAGGCTCAAAGGAGAAATCAAGCTCTCACTGTTTGATCTTGAGGTAAGAATTCTTACCGGGCTTAACGTTGAGCAGGCGTTTGTCACACAGAACATGTCTCTGGCTCTCCAGCCCTTGGGACTTGCGGGATGGGCATTTACGGGCTTTATACCGAGGTTCGCCATGGGAGCCGCCCCTAACCTGTTCAAAGGTCTTGGGTTCCGGTTCATACAGCCGAAAAAAGGTACTATTGATCCTCCCACCACAGTTCCTGTGGGAAAAGACGGGGTCTTTGAAGCTTACTGCCCGCCCTACTATGAGAACATGGATGACGCAATTGATCACTTCTTGGCACATAAATGGAGTGCATGGGAGTCCGAAAAGCCTTTTCCCTACACAGAGCCTGACAGGCATCTCATGAAGGCCCCGAGGCCTACTGAGACCACTATACAGATCGTAAGAGACGTGGCAAACTATATTTATGACACTTATGGGAGATTTCCCGCGTTTGTGGATCCGATGTACATGAGGCTCGTTTTTCAGGCGATGCACATAGACGTGGACTTCTATGACCGGTATTATCCCAAAGGTTCCTATTCGGACAGGCATCTGCAGGCTTTTCTTGAGAACAATCCTGACCAGAGAGAGCGTTTCGGGAAGTAATGTCCGCTGCGTACGGAAAATCTGCCCCGGTTCGCGGCGAGGAAAAAAGCGCCATGCGCATAGCAATTATCGGAAATGGGATAACTGGGGTTTCAGCAGCTCTTAGCATACGCAGGCTGCAGCCCGACTGGGAGATCGTAATGATCTCGGGGGAATCCTCATTTCACTACTCCCGCCCGGCACTCATGTACATATTTATGGGTCACATGAGCTACAAGGATACAAAGCCCTACGAAGACAGTTTCTGGAAAAAGAACCGCATTGACCTTGTGCGGGGCTGGGTTACCGAAATCGATGCAGCGGGAAAAAGCCTCATCATGCACGAAAAAGATCCTATTCTGTTTGACAGGCTGCTTATCGCCACGGGTTCAAGGTCAAACAGGTTCGGCTGGCCAGGGCAGGACCTTGAAGGAGTTCAGGGCTTCTACAGCCTTATGGATCTCAGGCTTCTTTACGAAAACGTAAAAGGTGCGAGAAGCGCTGTCATAGTCGGAGGGGGACTGATAGGAATCGAGCTTGCCGAGATACTTCACTCGCGCAATATTCACGTCACTTTTCTCGTGAGGGAGAATTCTTACTGGACAAACGTTCTTCCGATCGAGGAGTCGCGGATGATAAACCGCGTGATCTTGGAGCAGGGGATAGACCTCAGACTTCTTACGGAACTTAAGGAGATAGTTGGAAACGATTCGGGGAAAGTCAGGGGGATTATGACTGGCAAGGACGAGTTTATAGAATGCCAGATTGTCGGACTCACAGCGGGGGTAAGTCCAAATATAACCCTTGCCAAGAAAAGCGGTATAAAGACAGGTAGGGGAATACAGGTTGACTGGAGCTTCAGGACCGACACTCCAGACGTGTTCGCCGCAGGGGATTGCGCTGAAATAGTTACCGAAGGGGAAGAGCGAAACCTGATTCAACAGGTCTGGTACACTGGCAAGAGCCAGGGCAGGGTCGCCGGGGAGGTCATTGCGGGCGGCCAGAGCAAGTATGATCCTGGAATATGGTATAACTCCGCCAAGTTTTTCGATCTTGAGTACCAGACTTACGGTATGGTGACAAATGTTCCTGCCGAGGGAGAGACCAGTTTTTACTGGGAGCATCCCGACCATAGCCGCTCTATAAGAATCGTTACCAAAGACGGGACTCTAAGGGGAATAAACGTCATGGGTCTTCGCTACAGCCACAGGGTCTGCGAGAGCTGGGTGGCGCAGAAAAGATCCCTTGAATATGTGCTTGACCATCTCGGGGATGCCAATTTTGACCCCGAGTTCTATGAGAAATGCGAAGCGGAAATGATAAAGGAGATAAGAAAACAGGCCGCCTGATGGAACAGAATACCCTAAATTACGATTTTGATGAGGAATCCCTCGGTTTTGAGGAACCGGATAAGGCTAAGGCAAAGCCACTTGGATTCGGAGAAAAGCTGTCTCTTGCCGTTCTGGGATTCGGAATACTAATGTTTGCCCTTCAGTCCATGGGCATGCCCCCGGGCGGTACTTGGGCGGGCTTTCTTCTCGTGTTTTTTCCCGTTTTATTCGGTACCGCGTTTTACTTTTATCTCAGCTTCAAGGGCACCGTTCCCGGAATCAAGCATGATAACATCTACTTCAGGGGTATAACATCAAGAGGGATTCTTGGTTGGCTTATCGGCGTTGTGTTTACTGGATTTTACATAGCTCTTTACTGGTTTCCCGAATACTTGGCCGGAGGTATAAAGATCGTAAACCCTCTTTCCATGGCACTTACGGGCTCGCCGGCCAATAACTGGTTTTTCTACGGCTTTCTCTACACAGTTGCGGTTCTAGTCTTCGGCGTGAGAATGTTCATGAAGTACAGGCATAACCGTTACCAGAAGATACGAACGGCCTCCGTGATGTTTTTCCAGCTCGGGTTTGCTTTTCTCATCCCCAACATACTTATGCTGTTTAACCAGCCAGAATTCTACCTGAGTTACTTCTGGCCGCTTAAGCCTGAGTATTTGTTTCCGGGCACGTTCAGCTATTTTGTGAATCATCCCGGCGGGCTTGGTATGTTTCTTGTTTTCTGGGGAGCCGTGATGTCGTTTGTTGCCACTCCTATTCTTACCTACTATTTCGGCAAGAGGTGGTACTGTTCCTGGGTTTGCGGATGCGGCGGGCTTGCGGAAACCATGGGTGATCAATGGAGACAGCTTTCCGACAAGTCGAAAAAGGCGTGGCAAGTGGAGCGCTGGGTCGTGCATTCTGTTTTGGTTTTCATTGTCGTTACAACTGTTCTTCTGTGGATTAACTCCGCAACCTCTGGGGCGGTGTTCGGAGAAGCTTCAATGTCCCTTAAGAAGTGGTACGGATTTTACATAGGGGCTATTTTCTCGGGGGTTATAGGAGTGGGTTTCTACCCAATAATGGGAACCAGGGTGTGGTGTCGGTTCGGTTGTCCCATGGCGGCTATTCTCGGGATTTTCCAGAGGTATCTTTCAAAGTTCAGGATTACCACAAACGGTGATCAATGCATGTCATGCGGGAACTGTTCAACTTACTGCGAGATGGGCATAGATGTAAGAGCTTACGCCCAGAAGGGCGAGAATATAGTAAGAGCATCATGTGTTGGATGCGGAGTGTGCTCAGCTGTATGCCCAAGGGGTGTGCTTAAGCTTGAAAATGGTGGGACTTTCAAAGACAGATTCCCAGGGGCAGACAAGCCGCTTGGGGCACTTGTCGACTCGCTGAAGAATGTATAGTTTGTTGGGATGAGGGACAACAGAGTGATGCAACCCTGTTTTACCCAATATTAAGAAACTCGACAGATTCTATACTTTCCTTGCTTCCCCGGTCAACCCTTTCAATGACCTCCCCACTTTGTATATCAAAGATGAAACAGGATATTCCGGAAAGTATCTCCATGTTAAATTCAAGGAAGTTGTTGACGTATACCCTGGAGTCCTCAACAATTTCTTTTTTGTCGGTTTTTTCCGGTTTTCTAACGAGAATGAAATACGCACATAGAAAATCCGGAAGATCTGCATTGTGAGCAAACACTGCCTTTGAGTCGTACTTCAGGATTACGTTATTGTTGAAATAGCGCTGGTATCCGGCAATGAGAGGCTGGTTCAGATGAGACAGTGCATAGACTATCGCGACGGCAATCTTATTCTGGTTCTCAATCATGAAATCAAGAGCTTCCTTGTTGAAGCGCTCAAGTGTTTTTTCCGGTTTTTCTTTGTCTCTTGGTTCTCGCATTTCATCCTCCTTGATACGGTGCCTTAAGCAGAGCATTTTCCTTTAAACTGCATCTAATATACCATAAACCTAAAAGCGGTTTTTCTCTCCTTACGACGCATACGCAGTCGCCCTGCTTTCCCTTATGACCATGATTTTTATCTGTCCCGGATAAACGACTTCTTTTTCTATCTTCTTCGCTATCTCGTGTGAGAGAATAGCTCCTTCCTCGTCGCTTACCTGGTCGCTTTCCACTATCACCCTTACTTCTCTTCCGGCCTGAATCGCATAGCATCTCTCAACGCCTGGGAAAGAGCTTGCGACGCCTTCTATACTCTCGATTCTCTTCACATAGTTCTCATATGTTTCCCGTCTCGCGCCGGGGCGTGCGGCGGAAATAGCGTCGGATGCCTGTACTAAAAGAGGTAGAATTCCCTGAGGTTGGGGGTCATGAGTTTTTTCAAGTGCGTCGACAATTTCCGGCGGCTCTCCGTATTTTTTTAC